>NZ_JAQGLC010000278.1 GCF_028293085.1 Sphingomonas bacterium | reverse complement strand
CTTCGTCGCATCGGTCGCGCTGTGGGTTCCCCCCTGCATCTTTCCCGCTAGCGGCCGCCTGAGTGCCCGGCGCGATCGCCGGGGAAACCCTAAAGGGAATGCGCTGCCCCGAGCCGCGATCCCCAACAGGAGAAAGACCATGAAACAGTTCATTCCGCTTGCTCTGGCCTGCTTCCCGCTCATCGTGATGATCAGCCTGTGGAGCGGCAGCGTCTGACATGCTCATGCTCGCCATTGGCGTGACGCTTGCCGTCCATCTGTCGATCTGGGCCAGATCGCTTCCGGCGCGGACGGAAGGTTGCCGGGGAAAGTGACGTTCCCGATCGGGAGCGCCCCGCCGCTGCATTCAGGCGGCGCGAAGCATCCCCGTGAACCAGTCGTTCGCGGTGCAGTCGATCACCAGATGGACCCGGTCAGTCGTGCCGCGATTGGCGACGCTGTGGGGATCGGACAGGCGCAGATACCAGACGCTGCCGGGCGCCATCGCGACAGGCGTTCGGTTGACCATGAACTCGACATCGCTGTTGGTGACGATCGGGATATGGACGCGCGCCGTACCCCATTCGGCGGCGAGATCATGATCGTGATGTTCCTTGATGATCGAGCCGGGGGTCAGCCGCATCAGCCGCACCGCCTGGAGCGGGCATTCGAACCGGGCCAGGGCTTCACGGAAATAGGGCGCACGATCGAGCAGCGGCCCGTCCTCGAAGACCGTGGCGGAGGGGCTGGAATAAGCCTGCATGACGGGATGGGTCGCCCCGGCCGTGAAGCGGAGGGGTAGCACCTCCCAGTCGCCCTCGTAATTCTGTCGGACATAATGATCGACCCAGATGCTGCCGGCCAACTCGGTCAGGTCGGCTTGCAGCCGCGCGGCATCGAGTTCGATCGGCAGGCGGACGCGGTCGGCGAAGGTGAAGGGCGATTGTTGCAACGTTTCTTGCATGATAGGCACATCGTCCATCGCGGGCGCGACGCCCGGTTTCGGATCAGCCTATCGGCCGCGGGGGCGGTTGGAAAGATCGCGGGCGGCTCTTCATGACAGACTCAAGCCTTTTCGACGCGGCCGCACCGATCGATCGTTTCCGGGCGTGCCTGTTGGCGGATCCGGCGCTGCAGCAGCGGCTGAGCGTGCTTTCGGAGCCCGAAGCGTTCGTCGGCGCGATGATCGATGCGGCCGCCGGCCTGGGCATCGCGATCGCCGAGAACGAGGGATATGCTGCGCTCCGCGCCGATCCGCTCGGCCTGTGGCGGTTCAGTGGCGCGCCGGTCACCAGCCGCACCCCGCCCGAAGGGGACTGGCTCCCGGTCGCTGTCGTGCCGAGCGTCGGGGAACTTGCGGTCGACTGGGCCCATTTCGCGGGCCAGCCGCTTGCCGAGCCCTTTTACGAAGATTCACTGCGCAACGCGCGCCATTTGCCATTCAACCGCCTGCTCCAGCAGCGCACGCCGCTCGTGACGCTGGCGGAGTCACTGGGCGACGAACTGCCCGTTCCGGACGGCTTCGTCTTCCATCTGTCGCGTTGCGGTTCGACACTCGTGTCGCAGATGTTCGCGGCCGATCCGCGCAATATCGTCATATCGGAGGCGCCGCCGATCGATTCGGTCGTGCAACTCGGGACGGCGCGAACGGACGTGCCGATCGAACTGCGGATCATGCTGCTCCGCGCGATGGTCGGCGCGCTCGGGCGCGATCGCGCCGGGGCCTCCGGCCATTTCATCGTCAAGCTGGATAGCTGGCACACGCTGGCGCTGCCGCTGTTCCGGCTCGCCTTTCCCGATACGCCCTGGATATTCCTGTACCGCGAGCCGGTCGAAATCCTGGTCTCGCATGCGCGTATGTCCGGGTCGCAGACCGTGTTCGGCGCGCTGCCGTTCGATCCCTATGGCATCGAGAACGGGGCGGATATGGCGCCGGATCACTATGCCGGTCGCGCGCTCGGGCGGACGGCGTCGGCGGTGATCGAGCATTTCGGCCTGGGGGGCGGATTGCTGGTCAATTATACCGAACTGCCGGGCGCGATGGAGTCACGCATCGTGCCGCATTTCGGCATCGTGCCGGACGCTGCCGAGTCGGCCGCCATGGCAGGCGCGACTCGGCGCGACGCCAAGGCGCCGACCGAAAGCTTCGGCGCCGATAGCGCGACCAAGCAGCAGGAGGCGAGCGCGGAGCTCCGGTCGATCGCTGCGGCCTATATGGACGAACCGTATCGCTGCCTCGAAGCGCTTCGCCTCGCCGGCGACACATGAGCGCGATCTTCGGGATCCTGCGGTTCGACGGCGAACCGGTCCCACCACGCGACATCGAGCGCATGGGCAATACGCTGGCGCATCGCGGCCCGGATGGACGGAAGACGGCGATCGACGGCAGCATGGCGATGGGCCATTGCCTGTTGCGCGTGAACCAGGAGGACTGGTTCGAGGCGCAGCCGATCCGCGACGGTGGATTGACGCTCGTGGCGGACGCCCGCATCGACAATCGCGAGGCGCTCGCCACCGAGATCGGCATCGCCGATGCCGACCTTCGCGACATGCCGGATAGCGCCGTGCTGCTTGCGGCCTACCGGTATTGGGGCGAGGATTTTGCCGAGCACCTCGTCGGCGATTTCACCTTAGCGATCTGGGATGCGCGGGCGAAAACCCTGCTCCTCGGCCGGGA
>NZ_JAQGLC010000219.1 GCF_028293085.1 Sphingomonas bacterium | reverse complement strand
GGCGGTCGCGATATTGATCGCGGTCACCTTGGCCAGATAGGGGAAATCCATCTTGTCGAGCGTGTCGCCAAAGCCGGGACGCAGGTCCTGATGCTGAGCGGCGAAATTCTCGACGCCCACAGTGAAGCGCACCGCGGCCGGGAAGCCGTCTTGCAGGAAGGGCGTGTGATCGCCGCTGCGACCGAAACGGTCCGGCCGGTTGATCGCGACCACCTGCAGCCCGCCCGGGATGGTCCTGGCGACGGCGCGGATCCGCTTGGCGAGCGCGCGCGAGGGCGTATCGTTCTCGCCGCCGCTGGCGCGCAGGGCCAGCTGGGCATCGATCGGGGCGGCCATCTCGATCCCCTCGGAGAACAGGCGGACCTTGTCGGCCACCCGGGTGCCATCGGTGCCGACCGTATTGCCGACGATATCGTTGTTGAGCACGGCGCTGACCGTCCAGCCGCGCTCCTTGGCGGTATCCGCGATCAGCTTACCGCCGAGCAGCCCCTGCTCCTCGCCCGAAAGCCCGGCATAGACGATCGTCGCCTTGAACTTCTCCTTCGAAAGGATGCGCGCCGCTTCCAGCACCAGCACCGTGCCCGAGCCATCGTCATTGGCGCCCGGCGCATCGGAAGTATTGTTATATTCGTTCGTCACCCGGCTATCGATATGAGCCTGGATGATGACGACGCGATTGGGATCCTCGCCCGGCTGGATGCCCAGCACATCGACGATATTGATGCCATCGGGCACGCGCGGCACGACGAAATCGCGGGCGATGGTCGAGGTCTGGATGCAATTGCCGCATTGCTTGCCGATCGTATCGAGCTGGGCCTGGAACCAGCGCCGCGCCGCGCCGATGCCGCGCTTGGGATCGTTGACGTCGGAAGCGCTGTGGCGCGTGCCGAAGCTCACCAGCTTTTCGTCGTCGGCCTTGAGGCGGGCGGGATCGGGCATGGTTTGGGCCAGCGCGGCGGTGGAGAGCAAGGCGGCCGCGAAGCCGAAATAGAAATAAAGGGCGCGCATCTTTCATTCCTCGATCATTGCAATTCAACGCGATGCACCAGCCGCAAGGCAGGTGCACGCGCTGGGTCTTTTGTTCCTCGATCCCTCCTAAAAGCGATCGCCCGGGGGCTGGCCTATGGTCATCAGAACCTGGCGCGGATGCCGATGCGGTAGGTGCGGCCCATTACGTCATAGACGGCACCATCGGTCGTGGTGTGGTAATAGGCGGCCTCACCCTGCGACGAGGTGACCGGAATCGTCGGCGGCGCCTGATTGTTGAGATTGTCGACGTTGAAGAACACCTCGTAATTGCCGAACAGCTTCCGCGACACGCGCAGATCGAGATAGGTGATCGGGTTGATGTGGTTGTTGTCGACGCTGCCAAGCGTGCTCGCCACGTCATAGACCAATTGCGCCGCGCCGATCATCCGCACCTGGCCGGTGAGCGACCACGGGCCCTTGTCCCAGGTGGTGGAGAAGGTGCCGCGGTAGCGCGGTACGCCGGTGGTGCCGTTGTTCGGGCCCATCGCGCCGGCATAATTGACCAGGGTGCCGAGCTGCAGCTGCGATTCCTCGAAGACGTAATTGGCCATGAAGCTCGAGGTCAGGCGGCCCGTGAGGAAGGGCACGGAATAATCCGCCTGGATATCAAGGCCGCTGGTCTTGAGGTTGGCGACGTTGAGCGGCTGGACGTTGATCTGGCTCAGCGCGCCGCCGGGGCCGTTGAACACCAGCTGGTTGCAGAAGCTCTGCTCACCCAGGTTGCAGCGGGCCAGCACGGTCGCGGAATTGATGCTGCCGATCGCACCGGCGATCTTGATATTGTAATAGTCGACCGAGAAGTGGAAGTTCGGCAGCCAATGCGGCGAAAGGATGAAGCCTGCCGTATAGGTCCTGGCCACTTCGGGCTCCAGATTGGGATTGCCCGACGTGTTGGTGACAATGAACACGCTCTGCTTGGTATGCGGATCGATGGCCGAACCGGTGTTGGTCACGCCCTGGCTGAACAGATCGTTGACCAGAGGGGCCCGGATATCGCGGGAAATGGTGCCGCGAAAGCTGATATCGTCCGTAAGGCTGGCGGTAAGGCCCACCTTCCAGGTTTCCACCGTGCCGCTGGTCGAATAATTAGTGACGCGGCCGGCGGCATTCAGGCTGGCTTCCTTGATGAAGCCGTCCTTGATCAGCGGCACTTCGAGTTCGAGGAAGGCTTCCTTGACGTTGTAGCCGCCATTCATATTGGCGAAATTGCCCTGACCGTAAGCCTTGGCCATCGAACCCGGATCGACATTGACGGTCACGCTTTCGGTGCGGTGCTCGCCGCCGAAGGCGACCGCGATCGGCCCGGCGGGCAGGCCGAAAGGCAGCTTGCCCTGGACGGAGAAGGCCTGGACCTCCTGAGTCAGATGCTGGTCGGTATAGTTCTGGCCGGGCGTGACATTGATATATTTGATCGCCGCCTGGCTGGCATTGCCGGTGCCGAAGATATTGAGCGGGGAGCAGCCATTGGTCGGGGTGGTCAGCGACGAACGGCAGACCACGGTGCCGGCCGGCACGCCCAGCGCATTGCCGGCAGGCGCTAACACTGCATCTACCGCTTTGGCGTAATTGGCGTTGATGTTGTTGTTCAGTGTGGTCTGATAGAAATGGACTTCGCTGCGCTGCCAATAGGCATTGTAAGACCAGCCACTGCCGAGATCGCCATCCGCGCTGACCACGCCGCGACGCATCACGCGGCGCATCTGGGCGACCGGGATGCCGGTGGAGTTCTCCACTTCGGATATGGTGTAATCCGAGCCAAGCGGCACATTGCCGATATTGCTGGAGCCCATGGTGATCGAGCTGAGCCCATTTTGGGCCATCAGATTCTTGATCGATTGCGGCAGGAAGGCGTTATCGGCCTGGATGGTGACATTGCCGCCATGATAGAGCGGCACGGAAGAGTTGATTGAATCCGTCCGCCCCAGATTGAACTGGCCGGAAAGGTTCAGCCAGGGCTTCACCTCATAGCTGGCGTGAGCGAAGATGTTATACTGCTTGAACGCGGGGTTGAGGTTGTTGAAGGTGGAGAGATAATTCTCCTGCGAGCCATTGGCGGAAAGCGGCCCGTCGGTCATGCCGTAATTGAACTGGGTCGGCGTGGCATTGGGGCCGACGAACTGGATGCCCTTCAACGGACCCGAGGTGATGATGCCGCCCACCGTCGCCAGATTATAGCCGGTATGGTCGACATGGATATATTTCGGCGCGCTGCCACCGGCCGTGTAGGCGGGATTTAGCATCAGCGCGGTACCGCGGTTCCAGCTGCGCTGATTGGCGAAAACTATGTCCTCGCTGTTCAGGTAGGTCCCGGCCACTTCGATATGGCCGCGCTCGTCGGCGAAGCCGGTGCCCCAGGCGCCCTGGAACTTATATTGCTGATGGTCCCAGGCGTAAGTATTGGCATATTCCGCCTGCATCTTGAGCCCGGTGAACTTCTTGTCGAGTATCAGGTTGATCACGCCGGCGACCGCGTCCGAACCGTAAGCGGCCGAGGCACCGCCGGTCACCACGTCGACGCGCTTGACCAGCGTCGCGGGAATGGTGCCGAGGTCCACCGCGCCGTTGATGTTGGAAGCGACCACGCGCTGCCCGTCAAGCAGCACCAGCGAGCGGGTGGAGCCCAGCTGGCGCAGGTTCACCGTATCCAAGCCCGCGGTGCCGCCGACGATGCCCTGCGATTCGTCATTATTCGCCGAGGATGACTTCCCCAGCGCGGGCAGTTGGCGAATCGAATCACCGATGGTGGTCTGCGCGTCACGAGTCAGCTGCTGCTGGCCGAGCACGGTGACCGGAGTCGGCGCCCGATAGCCGGAGAGGCTGATGCGCGAACCGGTGACGACGATGTCATCCGTGGCGGGGGGCGTGGCGTCGGCCACCGGGGCCGGCTCGGCCGGCTCGGCTTGAGCCGGCACGATCAGCGCAGCCGGCGCACGCATGCGCCTGGCCTGGTCGGGCTCGACGAACAGCACGCCCTGCTCGCTGCGGCGGAAAGTGAGGCCGGTCTGCTCCAGCATCAACCGCAGCGCCGCGTCCGTCGCAAAGCTGCCCTTGATCGCCTGCGAGCGCTTTCCGCGAATGAACTCACCGTTGAACGAGATCGGCACCCGCGCCGACTTGCCGAGCGTGCGCAGCGCACTGCCCAGATCCTGGGACGGAATGTCGAACCATGTGGTCGCTTCCTGCACCACGGCGATGGCCGGGCTTGCGAAGATCAGCGCGGCGAGCGCGCCGGTGCTGAGCAAAGTCGTTCTGCTGCGCAAAAATCGATGCATGTGCGTCCCCCTTGAGCGCCGGGGCTGGTTTATGTGGCGCTGCAACATAAGACGCACGTGCGTCTCTGGACTGTCATCAATTCACAACTTTATCGTAGATAATTAGGCGAAGCGCGTCACGGCCGGCGCACGAAAGTCCGGATTCCGTCGCGATTCTCGACACGTAGTGGCAACACCCCGGTCACGCCCTCAACGAACGCCTCCGGATTATTCACCGGATAGACGCCGTCGACCCGCAGTCTCGCCGCGCCCGGATCGCCAACCGCCAGCTTCGCGGATGTGTAGCGGTTGATCCGTTCCACCGCTGACTCGAGCGTCTCGTTGTCGAAAGTGAGAAAACCCGCCTCCCAGGAGAGCGTGTCGTTGGGGTCGCTCGATTGGACCTGTGCGCGATCCGAGGCGATCGATGCCACAAGTTCCTTGCCGGGCGCGAGTTGCATCTCGACGGCATGCGCGCCGCCGCGCCCCCCGCCGGTGCTTGTCGGAGCGGACAACACATTGACTCGCCCCTCATAGAGAATGACGTGAACCTTGCGCGTCAGCAACTCCACGCTGAACTCCGTTCCCGTCGCCACCACGATGCGATCGCCGGCGGTGACCATGAACGGCCGCATCGTATCCTTCGCGACGTCGAACTTGGCGCGGCCTCGCACCAATATCAGTTCGCGCCGATCGCGCTTGAGCCGTACCTTCACGCTGCTGTCCGCATCGAGTGACAGGCGCGATCCGTCCTCCAGGATCACCAGCCGGCGCTCGCCGGTCGCGGTCGTGTAGGTCGTGTACTGAAAGTGCACATAGGCGCCATAGCTGACGATCAGCAGCAGCAGCGAGGCGGCAAGCGCCATCAGCGGCCGCGCCATCAGCGGCCGCACCATCGGGCGACGCTCGGTCCATCGGCTGCGATTGGCCCCGCCGAAATCCTCCAGCGCGGCGGAACGGAAGGCCAGTATGTCGGGCTGGAGGCCGATCTCGTCGAGGCCGCGCCAGGCTCGTACCGTGTCGTCGAAGGCGCGGCGATGCTCGTCCGAGGCGGCAAGCCAGCCGTCGAACTGCACCTGCTCCGCGTCGGACATGTCGCCATCCGCGAGACGGAAGCACCACAGGCTCGCCTCCTCAAGGATCGCTGAATCCTCCTTTTCCAGGACAGAAGTCATTGCGTTACTCTCCGCGAACCCGGCTCGTTAGATGCGCGAGGGCGCGCGCGAGCTCTCGATCGATTGTGCTGATACTGGTGCCGTAGGACTCGGCAAGCATGCGCCGGTCAACATTTTCCAGACGATTAAGGATGAAAATATTGCGTGTCCGCTCTGGAAGATCGGCAATGGCCGCGCGAATCCGCGAGAGTGCCTCGCGGTCGCCGACGATGCGCAGCGGATCGAGCGGATCGATGCCGCGACCTTCGACCTGCGCGACTTCAGCGCGATAGGCATTACGCACGCGATCCCGCCGGCTGCGGTCGCGCAACAGGTTGGCGGCGATCTGGAAGATATAGCCCTCGGGCGACTGCATCTCCACCGTGCCCTGCGCCGCCAGCCGGACGAAGACCTCCTGCGCCATATCCTCTGCTTCGGCATGATTACGGAGCCGGCGAAGCAGATAGGCCATCAGAACCGGCCGGAAGCGTCGGGTTAGTCGATCCAGATCGGCAATATGTTCGGCTTCGCCCAAAAAAAGGTCCTTCCTTTCACGTGCGTGCAGTTTTAGACGCACGAGCAGTCCGATCCTGTCACGACAGGGGTGATCAAGGCAAAATAATGTGTGCGGGCAAACCGCGCGCATCGTCCACGATCCGCCGCAGATCATCAAGCAGATTTCCGCCTCCGGACGCCGCCGCACCGTGACGGCATTCAGGATATGATCCCGGCCCATTGGCGGCCCCGCTTCTGCGGCGACGGGCGAACCGGAGCAATCACCGACAACCACCGATTGAGGATAGCCTGACCACATTCCCGGTGTCCCCAGCCGACCTCCGGTAGGCGGCTTCAATCGATGATCGCGTATAGTTCCGGCGTTCCGACGCCTCGCCTGGGAAACCGGCAAGGATAACAATGTGAAGTCGCATTTAACCATTCGTTTCGTCTGATTGAATGCTGATTCGACCGTGACTTGACGCAACAAGATCGAATCTGGCTCGACTTTACTAGTCTGGCGGATTGAATCCCATCTGCTGTTGCGGTAGCCTTCAGGCAGACGGACCAGAGACCTTTGGAGTCCGCCCAAGTCGCAAAATCAAGCGGTCGCATCATCGTGAGAGTCTGGGCCAATCTGCAGATTCATGTCTGCAGAGCTTCGGCCCGTGTGCCGTAAACGAATTGCCCCGGGGGTGGACCGTCATGGATAGCCTGCGCGATACGCACCCCCGCGAGCGGGAGAGTGACGGGGCCGCGGTCGGGGCGGCTGCCACCGAGCAGAACGACCTGGTCGGCAAGAGCCGCGCGATCGAGCACATCCGGGCCATGATCCGCCGTCTCAGGCGCCCCAACAGCACCACGCTGATCCAGGGCGAGACCGGTACCGGCAAGGAAGTCGTCGCGCTGATGCTCCACCGCAACAGCGAACGAGCCGCGCAGCCATTGGTCGCGATCAACTGCGCCGCGATTCCGGATACGCTGATCGAGGGCGAATTGTTCGGCTATGAGAAAGGCGCCTTCTCCTCCGCGTCCCAGGCGCACCCGGGCAAGTTCCGTCTGGCCGACAAGGGGACCCTGTTCCTCGACGAGGTGGGCGAGCTCAGCCTGGCCGCGCAGGCGAAGATCCTGCGCTCGCTCGAATCAGGCGAGGTATTCCCGCTTGGATCGAGCAAGGCGGTGCAGGTGGATGTGCGCCTCGTCGCCGCCACCAACCGCGATCTCGCCAGCGATGTCGAGCGCGGCAGCTTCCGCGCCGATCTTTATTACCGGCTCGCGGTGATCCAGCTTCGGATTCCGCCGCTGCGCGACCGACGCGAGGATATCGTCCCGATCGCGCGCGCGCTGCTCACGCGCATCTGTGGCGAGATCGGCATGCCGGCGCCGGTCATGACCAACGGCTTGCTGGCCGCGCTCGAGGAGCATGACTGGCCGGGTAACGTCCGCGAGATGCGCAACGCGCTCGAGCATGCGGTGGTGGTCGCGCTGGACCCCGGCGAGCTCGACATCGAAGACCTGCCGCCGTCGATCGGCGCGGCCCCGCCGCCCTCGGGGCCGATCTTCCCGCCCGGCAGCGAGCGCGAGACGCTGTTGCGCGCTCTCGCCAGCGCCAACGGCAAGAAGGCGGAGGCGGCTCGCATGCTCAACTGTTCGCGCATGACGCTTTATCGCCGGCTCGAGCGGGCCGGCCTCGATCACGGCGGAGCACGCGCGGTCGAGATGTGACACCTGTCACAGCGTTGTGACAGAACGCCGTCCCACAAGTGTAACCTGGCTCCGTAAAATTACAGTAGTCATCCTCTCAACCTCTTGATTATGAGCAATCTTCTGTCCTGGCACGCGGCTTGCTGATGTGCTGCCGGGCTGAGGTGCCGCCGGGAATTTCCGGGAGCGCGCCGTTCGGCACGCCGGCATCGGAAGGGGCAGGCATGGAGGATGACGTTCCCCGCGCGGCAGCGCCGCAGCAGCCCGCACGCCGATACGTCAATCACATGGAGCTGCTCGTCGCGCTGTCCGACATCCGCATCGATTTCGGCCAGCTCCAGCCGGGCAACGCCGTGCCCCAGCATCCGGTCCAGCTCGTCACCAGCCCCGATTTCCTGCTGACCATGCAGCGCGAGATCGTCGGCGCGGTGGATCGATATCAACGACGGTTCGGCACGATCGTGCACAGCACCGCGCCGGGAGGCCTGAGTGGCTGAACTGGGCGCGGTCAACCTGGTCGGCGAATCGATCGCGGCGCTGCTTCGGGCGCGGCGATCGCTGCTGCAGGCCGAGGGACGACTCGATCCAGTGCCGCCGTCCGCCGACATCGCCCATGTCCCGCTCGCCAAGCTGGTCGGCACCTCGCCGCCCTCGGCCGGCCTGTCGCTCACCTGCTTCCATATCGCGCGCTCGGACCATACGCTCGGGCGCGGCAGCATGAGCGACCCCTCGCGCGGCGCCGGGCTGTCGCTCGAGCTGACCTATCTGCTCGCCTGCTGGTCCTCGACCTCGGTCGACGAGCAGGCGTTGCTGAGCTGGGCGATGCTCGAACTCGATCGCTATCCGATCCTCGACCAGGGCCAGCTGCTCGGTGGCAGCATTTGGGAGCGCGGCGAGCAGGTACAGATCGCACCCGACGATTCGGATCCCGAGCGGCTGTTCCGCTTCTGGGATTCGATCAAGCAGAAATACCGGCTCAGCACGCTCTACAAGGTGCGCGTCGTCCGCATCGGCTATGGCCCGCAGACCGATGCGCCGCCGGTGGCGGCCAGCCGCTTCGAATTCGCGCATGGCGACCCGTCGCTCGAGCCGGCGCTATGACGATGATGCTCAACCCCGACCTGCTCGACCGCCGGGCGCTAGCCTTGCTGGCGTTTGTCGATGCCTATGGCCGGCCGCTCCAGGCATCGGTGCAGATCGAGGGCGAGGGCGTGAAAATGGTGGCGAAGGGCAATGGTCAATATGCCGTTCTCGCCGCCAAGGGGCTGGAGACGCACACCGCCGCCTTTCTTGCGCCGCCGGGCGCGCCGGCGCTTCGCTCGCTCCACATCCAGCTCGATTGCACGCCGCTGACGCGCACACTGGCGCCGCGCCGATTCGACCTCAGGCTACCGCGCGATCCCGACCCCACCCATCGCGAACAACCCAATTCGCTGTTCCAGCCGGTGCCGATCGAGATCCTGCCGACAGCCGCGGGGCCCGTGACCGGAAGCGCGGCGGTGCTCCGCGTCAGCGTCACGCGCAGCGGCGACGGCAAGACGATCGAAGGCGCACTGGTCCGTGCCCAGACCGATAATGGCCTATTCGCCGCCCATGCGCTTACCGATGCGCGCGGCGAGGCCTGCCTCTTGTTCGCGGCCCTGCCGCTCAGCTTCGCCGGCGCCGGCGCGACCGTCGATCCCGACACGCCGGCGCGAGTGACGGTCGACGTCGATCCGGCGGTCGCCCGTTTCCACGCCCCGGCCGACATTCCGGCTGCCGTGACCGAGGCCGCCGGCCGCACGACCGGCCTGATCGACCCCGATGCGCTCGCCGCGGCGCTACCGGCGAATTTCCCGAGCGGCACGGCGCTGCGCGTCGCCGCGGGCCGCCAGCTTTCCCTCGCGCTGACCTGGACGGCGCCATGAACCGCCCGAACCCCTATCGGAAGGAGGCACGCTAATGCCCGAATATCTCGCACCCGCGGTGTTCGTCGAGGAGACGAGTTTCCGCGCCAAATCGATCGAGGGGGTGGGTACCAGCACCTGCGCCTTTGTCGGGCTCACCGCGCGCGGGCCGGTCAGCGTCAAGCCGAGCGACCCGACGCCACCCCTGCTCACCAGCTTCGGCGATTTCGAGCGCTATTATGGCGGGGTCGACGACCTGCTGATCGGCACCGCCGCGGCGCGCAACTATCTCGCGCTCGCGGCCCAGGCCTTTTTCAACAATGGCGGCGGGCGGCTCTATGTCGCGCGTATCCTCGGCACCGGGGCCAAGGCGGCCGGGCCGGTCAACCTGGACGACGACAAGAAGATCAAGGTGTCGGCACGCAGCGCGGGCGGCGCGACCATCACCGGCACCGG
>NZ_JAQGLC010000189.1 GCF_028293085.1 Sphingomonas bacterium | reverse complement strand
CGCGGTCGGCGAGCGCGTCTTCGACCACGACCTCAAGCTTCACCTTGGGCAGGAAATCCACGACATATTCCGCGCCGCGGTACAGCTCGGTATGGCCCTTCTGGCGGCCGAAGCCCTTGGCCTCGGTGACGGTGATGCCGGACACGCCGACTTCGTGAAGCGCCTCCTTCACCTCGTCCAGTTTGAACGGCTTGATGATAGCCTCGATCTTCTTCACGTCGGTCTGCCCCCGGATGATGGTTTGTCAGTCTGGGCTGAAAGCCCCTGCCTGTCGGCAACCCTTACAACAAGCGTGCCAGCCGCGCGAGCGGGCAGGACCGACGCGAAGCCGTTAATCTCCGGGTTAACACATGCCTAACGCCCGTGCAGGCGGAGGGGTGTTGCCCTATTTTGCGGCAGTATCGAGCGTCGCTTCCGCCGTTGTCAGCGTTGGACTTGTAGCGCCCCGATCGAGATTCGCCCGCGCCCAATTCGCCTCGTCGATGATATAGAGCCGCACCGACTGCGCCTGTTCGGGCGTCATCACCCGGGCGAAGCTGACCATGCCGTTGCCCTTGAGGATCCCGTCGATCACCACCTTGTTCCAGGTCGCCGCGTCGGCGAGGACGCCCGAATGCTGCAGATCGGGCAACACCCCGCCACCGCCGGCATTGGCGCCGTGGCAGACCTGGCAATTACGGCCGAACAATGCCTTGCCCGCGGCGATCTGCTCGGGCGTGCCGGTCGCTGCGGGCGGCGTATCGGCCGGCGGGGCGACGGCCGGAAGGGCCGGCAGCTTGGCCGTGCCGCCCAGCTTGAACACGAGCAGCCGGGGCAGGTTGGGTATCGTGCGCGCCGCGCCCCCGGCATAGCCGGCGGCGAGCGGGAAGGATCCGCCGCGCCCGGTCGTCACCGCGACATATTGCTCGCCCTTGACCAGGAAAGTGCTCGCCCCCGCCATGATCCCCGATTGCACCGGAAAAGCGAGCAATTGCTTGCCGCTGTCGGCGGCATAGGCACGGAACTCGCCGAGCGCGGTGCCCTGGAAGACGAGATTGCCCGCCGTTGTCATCGTGCCCCCGTTCCACGGCACCGGATAATCGACTCGCCAGCGCTCCTTGCCCGTCACCGGATCGAACGCGACCAATGCGCCGACGGTCGCCTTGGTCGCGCCCGCGATCATTGCCGGGTCGCGCGGCATCATGTTCTCGGACAGGTTGGTGCCGGTGTTGAACCCGACCGGCTGGCGTGCCGCATCCTGGGCGCTGAGCGGCGGGATATAGGCCATGCCGACATCCTGCGCCGGGATATAGACGAGGCCGGCCTTGGGATTGAAGCTCATCGGCTGCCAGTTATGCGCGGCGAGCGCGGAGGGCAGGCCGATGAACGGCTGCATCGTGCGATAGTAACGCGCGGTTGCGGTCTCGACCGGCCGCCAGTCCGCGCCGTAACGATCCGCCCAATTGACCGTGCTAACGAACTTGTTCGCAGCGATCGGCTTGCCGTTGGTGCGGTCGATCACGAAGAAGAAGCCGTTCTTCGGCGCCTGCATCAGCACCTTGCGGTCCGCCCCGCCCATCTTCAGCGTGGCGAGGATGATCGGCTGGGTCGCGGTGAAGTCCCAGCTCTCAGCCGGAGTCTCCTGATAATGCCAGAGATAGCGCCCGGTCTCGGGCTTGAGCGCCACGACCGAGGACAGGAACAGATTGTCGCCCTTGCCCTCGGAGCGCAGCCCGTGATTCCACGGATTGCCGTTGCCGACACCGAGATAGAGCTGGTCGAGCTCGGCGTCATAGACGATCGCGTCCCACACCGTCCCGCCGCCGCCCGATTGCTTCCACTGCCCGTCGGCGGACCAGGTGCCGGCCGCCGCCTTCGCCAGGATCGCGTCGGAAACTTCACCGTCGGCGGCACCCTTCGCGTTGGGCACGGTGTAGAAACGCCACTTCTTCGCGCCCGATCCGGCGTCATAAGCGGTGACATAGCCGCGCACGCCGAACTCGGCGCCGCCATTGCCGATGATCACCATGTCCTTCACCACGCGCGGCGCGCCGGTGATGGTGTAGGGTTTCGCATTGTCGGTGGTCTGGACGCTCCACACCTGCTTGCCGGAAGTCGCGTCGATCGCGATCAGCCGCCCGTCGAGCGTGCCGAGATAGAGTCTGCCCTTCCACGCCGCGACGCCGCGATTGACCACGTCGCAACAGGCCTGGACGCCCTTGGCCTTGTCGATCTTCGGGTCGAATTCCCACAATTCCCTGCCGCTGAGAGCGTCATAAGCGAACAGCTTGGACCATGGCCCGGTGACATAGATCGTCCCGTCGATCACGATCGGCGTCGCTTCCTGTCCGCGCGCATCGGGCAGATCGGCAAACCAGGCGAGCCCCAGCGTACCGACATTCGTGGCGTTGATCCTGTCGAGCGGGCTGAAGCGCTGCTCATTGTAATTATAGCCGGTCGCCGCCCAGTCGCTGCCATTCCCGCCCGAGGTGAGATAGGCCGCATCGATCTTCGCGACCCCCGTCGCGCCGGCAGGAGCGGACGTGGAGGTGTTGTCATTATTGCTCGCAAACCGGATGCACCCGGTCAGCAACAACGCGCCCAGCAGGACTGGCAGCAACCGCATCACATCTCTCCCCGCCGCGCCGCTTATGGGCGTCTACGGCCGATATGGTGGAACAGAGTTGACGCGAAGGGAAGCCTTCCCTCTCCCGTCAGGGGAAAGGGAGGGCCCCATTGCGCAGCAATGGGAGGGCGGGGGCCCGTGGCGAAGTCCCGAACCTCAAACCCCTCATCAACTTCGACCAGGCAGCAAGCTGCCAAGTCTCCCTATCTTCTCCCCCAAGGGGAGAAGATGTCAGATCCCCACCAGAAACTCGGCTGGCACCCCATCCGTCAGCCAGACCCCATTCCCCGTCAAAAAGAATGCCCGCCCGGCCGCGGCCATTGCGCCGGCCCGCACCGTCAGCACCACCGCCTCGCCCCGCCGGTTGCCGACGATCGTCGCGGTCGCCTCGTCGGGCGAAAGGTGGACATGATGTCGCCGCATCGGCCGCAGCCCCTCGGCCCGGATCGCCGGCAAGAATCGCGCGACCGTCCCGTGAAACAGCAATTCGGGCGGCGCGACCTGCGGCCAGTCGAGCGTCACCGCCACTGAATGCCCCTGCCGCGCGCGAATCCGCGCGCCGTCGGCGGACAACTCGAAGCGTTGCTTGTCGCTGGTCTCGACTATAGCGAGCAGGCGCTCCCAGTCGCACGCGATCCGCTTCCCGACAAAAGCGGCAAGCAGCCCGTCGACATCGGTCCAGCCGGCCTCGTCGAGCGTCAGCCCGGCCGCCTCCGGCCGATGCCGCAGCCAGAGCGACATTGTCTTGGAGATAATTTTATCGTCAGCCATGATCGCTTTTCTAACTCATTGAATTTATTTTATATTTCGGTGACAGTTTACTTAACCCCCAAATGCGACGCGGAACGACGGCGCGGGCGGGGGCGATCGGGGGCGGCCCGGCAAGGCCGATTCGCCTCTCACCAGGTCTGCCAAAATTACCCGCCCCCGCCAGCCCATTTCCGTCGTTTCTCTCTCGTAAATCCCCAACAGACATCCCGCGCCACACCGCGAATTTTGGCACACCGTCCAACAGCGCCACCACGCCGGCAGAGGCTTGATTCAAACCTCCCCCAACGCCCCCTATTCCACCTCCCATGCCAGCCGGACGCCCCAGCCCCTATCGCCCCGAACACGCCGACCAGGCGCGCAAGCTCTGCCGCAACGGCATGACCGATCGCGAGGTCGCCGATATCCTCGGCATCTCCCCGCGCACTTTCTATCGCTGGTGCGGCGAGCATGACGACTTCGCCGACGCCGTCAGGGTCGGCAAGGACCGCGCCGACGAGCGCGTCGAACGCGCGCTCTATCAGCGCGCGGTCGGCTATGACTATGAAGACGTGAAGGTCTTTGCCGGCGGCGCCAAGGGGCCGGTGATCGTGCCCGTCACCGTCCATGTCCCCGCCGATGTCCGCGCCGGGACACAATGGCTTCGCTGTCGCCAGCCCGATGCCTGGTCCGGCAAGCCCGAACCCGAAGAGGATGAGGATCTCGCGCGGCGGATCGAAGAGGGATGGGCACGCGTCCAGGAACTCAACAGGGAACGGGCGATCGAGGAAGCCGCCCGCTTCGAACAGCGCGTTGCCGAGGGCATCGCCGCGGCGCTCGCTCAGCGGGGCCTGTCCTGACCCCGGCGCGGCCGGTTCAGGCGGTGTAAGGCGGCCGGTCGAATCCCTTGGGGCTCGTCGTGAAGATCTCGCACCCGTCCTCGGTGATCCCGATCGAATGCTCGAACTGCGCCGAGAGCGAGCGGTCGCGCGTCACCGCGGTCCAGCCATCGTCGAGCAGCTTCACGTCGGGCCGGCCGATATTGATCATCGGCTCGATCGTGAAGATCATCCCCGGCCGCAGCTCGGGTCCGGTGCCGGGCTTGCCGACATGGACGACCTCGGGCGCGTCATGGAACAGCTGGCCCAGGCCGTGCCCGCAGAAATCCCGCACCACGCCGAACCGGTGCTTCTCGGCATGAACCTGGATCGCGTTCGCCACATCGCCGAGATGATTGCCCGGCCTGGCCTGTTCGATCCCGAGCATCAGGCATTCATAGGTCACGTCGACCAGCCGCTTCGCCTTGATCGGCACGTCGCCGATCAGATACATCCGGCTCGAATCGCCATGCCAGCCGTCGAGGATCGGGGTGACGTCGACATTGACGATGTCGCCCGCCTTCAGCGTCTTTTCGCTCGGGATGCCATGGCAGACGACATGGTTGGTCGAGATGCAGCTCGAATGGGTATAGCCGCGATAGCCCAGGGTCGCGGGCACGCCGCCGCGATCGGCGATGAAGGTCCGGATCATGTCGTCCAGGTCGGCCGTGGCCACGCCGGGCACCATGTGCGGGACGATCATGTCGAGCGTTTCGGCGGCAAGGCGGCCGGCCTTGTGCATGCCATCGAACGCCTCGCGCCCATGGAGCTTGATCGCGCCGGTGCGGCCGGCGGGCGCATCCGGGGTGACGGTTACATAGTCAGTCATCGCACGGATATAGCGACAAAGCGGGGACTTTGCGAGGGCGGCCTTCCGGGTCTATGCGCATGCCCATGAGCGAGCGCATCTGGACGGCAGCCCTTGTGGTGATCGGCGACGAGATCCTGTCGGGCCGTACCCAGGACAAGAATGTCGCGCAGGTCGCGGCCTGGCTCAACGTCCAGGGTATCCGCCTCGCCGAGGTGCGCGTGGTGCCCGACGTGACCGCCGCGATCGTCGAGGCGGTCAATGCGCTGAGGGCGCGCAACGATTATCTCTTCACGACAGGCGGCATCGGTCCGACGCATGACGACATCACCGTCGATGCGATCGCCGAGGCGCTGGATGTGCGCGTGGTCCATCACCCCAGGGCGCTGGCGGTGCTGGAGCGCTATTACGAAACCCGCGGCGGGCTGACCGAGGCACGCAAGCGGATGGCGCGCGTGCCCGAGGGTGCCGATCTGATCGAGAACCGCATGTCGGGTGCGCCGGGCATCCGCATCGGCAATATCTTCGTGATGGCGGGCGTGCCGCACATCACCGCGGGCATGCTCGACGCGCTGACCGGCACGCTCGAGGGCGGCTTGCCGGTAATCTCGCGCACGATCGGCTGCTGGGTCGCGGAAAGCGAGGTCGCGATCCTGCTCGGCGAGGTCGAGCGCGCTTATGCGGGCGTCGCGATCGGCAGCTACCCCTTCTTCCGCGACGGGAAGACCGGCGCGAACTTCGTGGTGCGCTCGACCGACCAGGCGGTGGTGGACGCCTGCATCGCCGATCTCACCGCGCGGCTGGAAGCCGACGGGCGGACGGTGATCGCGGACGGGATCTAGCCGGTCGCCGCGGCGCCCGCTTCCGCGGCCCATCGTGTCAGCATGTCCCGTTCCCGCTTGTTGCCCGCCATCGCTGCGGCCGCTTCGAACGCGACCCGCGCCTCGTCGAAGCGGCCCAGCTTGCGCAACAGGTCGCCACGCACGCTCGGCAACAGATGATAGCCCTTGAGCGCGGGCTCGTCGGTCAGCCGGTCGACGATCGCCAGCGCCGCCGCCGGCCCCTCGGCCATCCCGATCGCAATGGCGCGGTTGAGCTCTACGATAGGCGAGCGCACCAGCGCGGCGAGCTCCCCATAAAGCGCGGCGATGCGGGGCCAGTCGGTGTCGCCGGCCGTATCCGCGCTGGCGTGACAGGCAATGATGGCGGCCTGCAGCGCATAGAATCCACCCCCACCGCCAAGCTCGGCGGCCCGCCCCAGCGCCCGGAATCCCCGCCGGATCTGAAGCTGGTCCCACAGCGCACGGTTCTGCTCGAGCAACAGGATCGGCTCGCCCGCGGCATCGGTCCGCGCCGCCGCCCGCGACCCGTTCAGCTCCATCAAGGCGAGCAGGCCGAAAGCCTCGGGCTCCTCCGGTGCGATCGCGGTGAGCACCCGGCCCAGCCGGAGCGCCTCGTTGCACAATTGCGGGCGCATCCAGTCCTCGCCCCGCGCCGCGGTATAGCCCTCGTTGAAGATGAGGTAGACGACCTCCAGCACCGAGGCGAGCCGCGCGAAGCGTTCCGCGCCATGCGGGGTCTCATAGGCCAGGCCCGACTCCGCCAGGGTCCGCTTCGCCCGCACGATACGCTGGGCGATGGTCGCCTCCGGCACCAGAAAGGCGCGGGCGATCTCCTCGGTGGTCAGGCCGCAGATCATCCTGAGCGCCAGTGCCGCGCGCGCCTCGCGCGACAGGCGCGGATGGCAGGCGGTGAAGATCAGCCGCAGCAGCTCGTCGCCGATATCGTCGTCCAGCGCGGAGTCGGGATCGGGCATGGCTTTTTGCTCCTCCTCCATCTCCAGGGCGATCAGCCCGTGGGCGCGTTCGAGCATGGGGCCACGGCGCAGATGATCCAGCGCCAGGTTTTTGGCGGCCGTCATCAGCCACGCGCCGGGCCGCTCCGGAACGCCGGTGGCCGGCCACCGCTCGAACGCCGCCAGCAACGCCTCCTGCGTCAGCTCTTCGGCCAGCGGTACGTCGCGCAGCATCCTTGCCAGGCTGGTGATTAGCCTGGGCTGCTCGATCCGCCAGACGGCCAGGATCGCGCGGTGGGTGTCGACGGCCGTCACGGCCGCCGACGACAGGTGGGGCGTGCCCAATTCAAAGCTGCCTCGAGGCCGTCTCAGGGGCCAGCGAATGCGCGAACCTCGCACGTGCCTTCCCAGCCGGGCATGAACTCCTTGTGGAGCTGCATGAACTCCACCGCCGCTGCCACGGCTTCCTCCTTGTTCTGGAATTCGAAGATCGCGTAGCCGCCGATGACCTCCTTGGCCTCCACGAAGGGGCCGTCGACGACGCTGACCTGCCCGCCGGCGATGCTCACGCGCGCACCGGTCGCCAGCGGCATCAGGCCGCCCATGTCGAGCATGCGCCCCGCCTTGATCTCGCGATCGGCGAGCTTGCCCATCGCCTCCATGAGCTCGGGCGTCGGCGGGCCGGACTGGGCGGATGAGACGATCGACATGAAACGCATCTGGTATTCCTCCTCGGGCGAACCGCGGCGCCGTCGCCGCAAAAACCTCTCGCTTATTCTGTCGACGAACCGGCGCTTGGCAAATCGACATCCGCCTAAAATTAAATCGCGTCGAGCTCCAGCGCGATGAGCCAGCGCCCCATGACCGGAGGTGCCGGCATCCGGGAGGGCGATCGTGGCCGCATGGCCGGTGCTCGCGAGGACGATCCCTCGACACTTTGTACCTGACAGGACCGCTCCGGCCCGATAAACATTTGAGGAAAGGGGGAGAAGTCTCATGAAGCGCAGACCGTCGGTCGCGATCCTCGGCCTCGTCGCCATGCTCTCGGCCTGCAGCGGCGGCGGCGGTTCCTCCTCAACGGGCGGCGGCGGGTCGTCGGTTACGCCGACCCCGACCTCCGGCATCTGCTCGCTGCGCAGCCGGCAG
>NZ_JAQGLC010000176.1 GCF_028293085.1 Sphingomonas bacterium | reverse complement strand
CGGGCGCTCGGTCCGGCGGAGGCCCCCCGCCTCGACAAATGGCCCCAACAGCGGCAGTTTCTTCCTTTGCCATTGAGGGGTGCCTTATGAATCCGGTGGTGTTCGGCATTGTCGCAGGCTTGGTCTTCGGGATGGTCGACGTCGCGTTGATGATCCCCATCGATTTTCCGGATAAGCCCACGGCGATGCTTGGCGCATTTGCCAGTCGGTTCGCTATCGGCTTCCTGATCCCGCTGGTGAAAATGCCCATGCCAGCTTGGGCTGTCGGCGCGCTGGTCGGACTGCTCATCAGCCTTCCCGATGCGATCATTACAAAGGCCTACGCGCCGATCTTGGGGACGGGCTTGATCGGCGGCGTTATCATAGGATGGGCCGCCGGTCGCTTCGCAGCCTAGCCGAATGAGGTGCCCTACGCAGGACCTGACGTTTCACCACGGCCAAAAGAGGCCTCTCGCGCTGTTTCCCGCGGGAACCGCGCTCTATTCCGTCATCCTCGGATGGCTGCGGATCAGGAGCGGCAGCATCTGGCCATCCCGTTCGCGTCGCAGCGGAACATGCTGTTCGTGGCATTGCCTGGTTTCATACCGATGGTGTTGATTGCGACCTCGATCGTTTTGAGCGGTGGGCTGGTGGACGCCGACAAGACGGCGTTGTCGGAGATCGGCGCCTGACTCTCCAGGCTGGGCGGCGGCGTGGGCCGGGTCCCCAAAGCTGCCGGTCGTCCGGATCGAACCGCGAATGATCGCAAGGCGTTGCATGAACGCCTAGAAGGTGTATTGTGGCAATGATACACCGGAGAATGTTGGTGCGACTAACCTTCAGATACGACAGCGGAAACTAGGATGCCCTCTCATTTGCGGCATACCGCCGGGTCGTTGGCGCTCGCGCTTGTATCTTTCACCCCCGTTGCAGCCTGGGCCGGTCAGGAGAAGCCCGGCCCGGTGCCTGCCCCCATGGTCTCGACCGAGGGCGTCAAGGTTTTCACCCCTGCCGATTTCGCGCGGTTCGCGCCGAACACGGCATACGACATGCTCGCGCAAGTGCCCGGCTTTACGATCCGCGCCGCCGATACCGCGCGCGGCCTGGGGCAGGCCTCCGAGAATGTGCTGATCAACGGCCAGCGCGTCACGGACAAGGCCGGCGGCGCCGCCGCGCAACTTCAAAAGATTCCCGCCGGAGATGTGGAGCGCATCGAGATCAGGGAAGCGGCCTCTCTCGGCATCGCCGGCCTCACCGGGGAGGTCGCGGACGTCATCATCAAGGCCGATCGCAAGGGATCGGGCAATTTCAGCTGGAACCCGGCAGTGCGCGCGCATTATGCCCAGCCGCGGCTGCTGTCCGGATCGATCAGCTATAGCGGCACGACCGGTGACCTAGGCTACACGCTGTCGCTGGAGAACAAGGCTGGGCGCGGCGCGCTCGGCGGCAATGATTACCGCATCCTCTCGGCGAGCGGCGCGCTGATCGAGCGGCGCGACCAGGTGAACTGGAACAGCTCCGACGACGCCAAACTCTCCGCGATCCTGAAATATGGCGGCAGCGGGCCGGTCCAGGCCAATCTCACGCTCGATTACGATCCCTATTGGAATCGCGGCAATAATTTCCAACGCCGCGTCCGCACCGATGGCGACGACAGTGACTGGAACAATCACAGCCGCACCTTCGGCTTTCAATATGATGTGACCGGCGACGTCTCGGTGCCGCTGGGCGGCGGCCGGCTCAAGCTGATCGGCCTGCGCCATTTCGAGCACGACCCCGCGCTGACCGATCAGCGCACCGATTATGACAGCGGCGCGCCCAGCGACGGCATCCTCTACGGCCAGGACGACAAGATCAGCGAGACCGTCGGGCGGCTCGAATATCACACGAAGGGCGGCCCGAACGATTGGACGATCTCGCTCGAGCGGGCGGATAACCGGCTGGCGCAGGTCAGCACGCTGGCCAGCCTGGAGCCCGACGGCAGCTATACCGACATCCCCTATCCGCAGGGCAGCGGCACCGTTGCGGAGACGCGCTATGAGGGGATCGCCTCGCTGAGCCGATCGCTATCGCACCAGCTCGATTTGCAGCTGGCCGGCGGCGCGGAATATTCGCAGCTGGGCGAGATCGGCATCGGCACCAAACCGCGGCGCTTCTTTCGGCCGAAGGGCAGCGCCTCGCTGGCGTGGCGGCCGGCGGCGGGCTGGGACGCGAGCCTCAAGATCGAGCGTAAGGTCGGCCAGATCAGCTTCACTGATTTCCTGGCCAATCAGGACGTGACCAACAATCGCGGCAACGATGCCAACCCCAATCTCGTCCCGCCGCAGAGCTGGGAAGCGACAAGCGAGCTGGGCCGGAATTTCGGGCGCTGGGGCAAGACGCGGCTGAAGCTGTACCGATATTGGGTCGAGGATATCGTCGATCATATTCCCGTCGGCGTGGACGGGGATGCGGTGGGGAATCTGCCGCATGCGACGCGCACGGGCGTGGAGAGCATCAGCACGATCCAGTTCGATCCGCTTGGCTGGCACGGCGCCAAGCTCGACGCCGATATCGGCTATGAGCGCAGCCGCGTGCGCGATCCGCTGACCGGGCTTGAGCGCGTGATCAGCAATACGCATGACGGCTGGGCGGAGCTGACGCTGCGCCACGACGTGCCGCACAGCCAGTTCGCCTGGGGCGGCGGCCTATCCTACGAACATTACGGCCTGGCTTATTATCTCGACGAGGTGAACCAGAATTGGGAAGGGCCCTATGCGAGCGTGTTCGTCGAGCGGAAGAATATCCACGGCGTGAAGGTGAACTTCCAGATCTTCAACATCAATGACGGCCGCGTGCGCTTTTACCGCACGGTCTATGCGGGCCGCCGCAACAGCGCGCCTATTTCCTTCTACGAGCGGCAACACCAGAAGGTGGGACCGATCTTCACGCTGACCCTGAGCAGGGGTTTCTAAGGGCTTCCCGTCGAACCGAGATACATGGCATGGTGACGCCCAGGGTGACGCTTCACGCGCCGCTTTGGGGGGGGAACGACCATGATGATGGAACATCGCTGGACTGCCGTGGTGACGTTGCTGGCGCTGCTGGTCTATTTCTGGATGAGCCTGCAAGTGGGGGGTACGCGCGGCAAATCCGGCATCAACCCGCCCGCCATGACCGGCCACCCGCTGCTCGAGCGCGCGATCCGGGTGCAATCCAACACCCTGGAATGGCTCCCGATCTTCCTGGCGAGCCTGTGGCTCTTCGCGATCTACTGGAACGAGCTGGTCGCCGCCGGTCTGGGCATTGTGTGGATCATCGGGCGACTGCTCTATTCCGCCGGCTACATGGCCGATCCGGCCAAGCGCAGTACGGGTTTCCTGATCCAGCTTCTGGCCTGCGCGGTCCTGCTATTCGGCGCGCTCGGCAAGATCGTCTACAGCCTGGCGACCGGCGCCTGACGGTCGGGAACATCCAGGGGCACTATCCTCATTCAATTGAGCATAGTGTCCCCGCATTAAACCGGCCGGCGCATGCCTCTGATCAACCCAGCCCGAGGCGCCCGCTTCAGCGTCACGCGGGCGGCGGGCCACCGGGGGGCGAGAACAACGCCTGCGCCGCTGTCTTTTCCGGCGAGTCATAGGCGCCGTACAGCAGCGTATACACCACCCGGCGGGCAAGATCGGGCTTGCCTTGCCGAAGTAGTTCCTCGGCAAGGTACAAGCGCGGCGCCGGCGCGGCCGGCACGCTCCGAATGACCCTGGCCATGCCCAGCATCGCCTGATCGGGAACCCGCTCGCCCGCCTTGGTAAAGCTCTGGAACCAGGCGATCAGCGGCAGCGGCGCGTCGCCATCGAGCTCGATGGCATGTTCGATCGTCTTGCGCGCGACGGCCAGGATATTCGAGCGTTCCGCCGCGGGGCCGGCGACGGCCTGGTCCGTCAGGGCCACCCCCTTCCAGGCAAGGGCACGGATATTGTCCGGCGATCCGGCGAGCACGCGTTCGGCAGCGGCAAGACATTCGCCATCATGACCGCTGCGGCATTCAGCCTCTGCCGCGAACAACAGCGCTTCGCTATCGTAAGGGAGGCCCGCGACCGTATCGCGAACCTGCTTCAGCCAATCCGTGCGGCGCTGTGCCTCGGTCGGCGCCACGGCGGCTGCGCCGGCACCTGCGTCCGCCGGGAGTGCGGGGAGGCGCGTACCGAGCTCCACCCTCGCTTCGACCAGCGCCGCGCTGCCGGGCGACAGCATGGTGATCATCGGATCTCCAGCGACCCCCTCGGGCGGATCGGCGCGGGCGAAGGATTTCTTGCCCGCGGCGTATCGTGCCACTTCGCGCTGCAGCTTTCCCATGTCGCCGAACAGTTTGGCAGCCTCGGCCATCGGCTCTCCCCGGTGGATGGCCGTCATATAGTCGCGAAACTGCCTGCTGCGTTCCGGCTTCAGGTTGGAAAACAGGAAATAATGGGCAAGCAGCCAGGCATGATAAGGTGACCAGCTCGTCTTTTTGGAGACGGCGTCGAGATATCGCCCCGCAAGAATGTCGCCGACGTTCAGGTCGCCATAGGACCGCAGGACCTGCTTATATTCCAGCGGCGGAAGGGCGTAGTCGATCGCCCCGTTGCCGCGTACCCGGATAGTGGAGAACAGCGCGCCAACCCCGTCGAGATACCAGCGGGGATAGGCGGCGGGATCGGCGGTCAGGACGAAGCGCTGCGCGAAGGCCGAATATAGCAGTTCCTCCCAGGTTCTTCCGGCCGGAGGATGATAAACGGCATTGCCCGCGCACTGCCATGCTCCGTTGGCAAGCGCGTCGTCGCAGTCCAAATTATACGCGCGGTTCGTGTTCAGATCGATGATCTGATCGTTCCGCGCAATGGCGAGCACCTCGCCATCCTCGCGCGGATCATAATAGGTCCGATCGGGAAAGGCCGCCAGATACGGGCCTTCTTCCGACCGCAGATTCCTGAGTTCCATCGCACTAAAAGCCGCCGGGGAGTCGATCAGCGTCACCTGCAGCTTCGCGGTCTCGTCCGGCTGGCCGCCCCGGCGATAGAAGCGCGACAGGAGGTGATAGAGGCGCTCGAGATTGTTCGTGATGCGGGTCAGATCGCCGGCGCTACCCTTGCTGAGCACGATGACGTGCTCGGATTCGGCCCTTTTCCAAGTGCCCGGTTTTTTATCGATGATGCCATTCACGACGACGTCGGGTTGGCTGGCCTCCCGGGCTGCTTGCGGCCTGGACGCGGCTGGATGCCCCGATGCGGCGGAACCTCTATCCGCCCCGCCCTGGGCCGCGACGGGCGGTGCCAGGCACAAACACACCGTAACAGCGCACCAGCGGACGACCGACATTGCACACCCTTTTTGGTTTCAAGCCATGGAAGTACGTAGCAGATCGAGCCGGTCGGGAGCTATATCCCGTTTCCCTCGATCGGCTCCTTTTCAAAGGCTTCCGGCCCTCGGCGATCATCCGGGCCCGGGCGATGTCGGGTTCCGGGCGTCGATCGCCTCGAGCACGAAATCGACGAACGCGCGCACTTTGGCGGGGCGGTGCCGGCGGGTGGGGTGGATGGCGTGGAGCGGAAACATTTCGCCGTTCCAGTCGGGAAACAGCTCGACAAGCGTTCCGTCCGCCATGCTCTCCCGCGTGCCGAGCTGTATGATCTGCGCGATCCCTGCGCCGGCCTTGCAGGCGTCGAGCAGCGTCCCCGAATCCGACGTCAGCAGCCGCGCGCTGATGCTGACCGGCACGATCTCGGCGCCGCGGCGAAACTCCCAGTCATAGGCGCGGCCGTGCGCGGCATCCCAGAAGTCGATACAGGCGTGATCGGCCAGATCCGCGGGATGCGCGGGGCGGCCATGCGCCGCCAGATAGGCGGGCGACGCCACCGTCAGGATCCGCGTCTCGACCAGCTTGCGCGCGGTGAACGACCCGGCCGGGGGATCGCCGAAGCGCAAGGCGAGATCGAAGCCGTCGGCCACGAGATCGCCGACCGCATCGCGCATGATCAGCTCGACCCGAAGCTCGGGATAGCGATCGAGAAAGGTCGCGAGCTGGCCCGCCAGCACCGCGCGCGAGAAGAACGGATCGAGGTTGACCCGCAACCGGCCACGCACCGCGCTGTGCGCTCCCGCCGCTTCGGTGGCCGCTTCCTCGATCCCCTCGAGCATCGGCCCGACGCGCGCATGGAAGCGGCGCCCCTCATCGGTCAGCCGCATGGTGCGCGTCGTGCGTTCGAGCAGCCGCACGCCGACCCGCGCCTCCAGCCGGGCGATCGCACGGCCCACGCCCGACGGCGACAAAGCGAGCGCCTCCGCGGCGCCTGCCATGCTGCCTGCCTCCACCACCGCCATCAGCACGCTCACGCCGGCAAGCAGCCGTCCGTCATAGGGCATTGGTCATTCCGGATTCAAAGTCTCGATTGACCGGACATATCGGCGTTTAGAGACTGAGTGCCAAGCGCCTAAATCCCTGGGCAGGATGAACAGGAGGACAGGACATGTTTGCCATCACAGCGATCACGGGCAAGGTCGGCGGCGCCGTCGCCCGGACATTACTCGATGCCGGCCGGCAGGTTCGCGCCGTGGTGCGCGACGCGGCAAAGGGCGCACCCTGGGCGGCGCTGGGGTGCGAGGTCGCGATCGCGGATCTGTCCGATGCCGCGCCGCTGGCGGCCGCGTTCGCCGGGACCGAAGGGGTGTTCGTGCTGCTGCCGCCGGTGTTCGATCCCGCGCCGGGCTTTCCCGATGCGACGGCCCATATTGCGGTGATCCGCGAGGCCCTGGTGCGCGCGGCGCCGCCCAGGGTGGTGGTGCTGTCGACGATCGGCGCCGATAGCGACCGGCCCAATCTCCTCAACGCGCTGCGCCTGCTCGAACAGGCGCTGGCCGATCTGCCGATGCCGATCACCTTCCTGCGCGCGGCATGGTTCATGGAGAATGCCGCCTGGGATGTCGCCTCGGCGCGCGAGCAGGGGGTGATCCACAGCTATCTCCAGCCACTCGACCGGCCCGTGCCGATGATCGCCACCGACGATGTGGGCAGCACCGCCGCTGCCTTGTTGCGCGAGGACTGGACCGGGCACCGCATCGTCGAGCTGGAAGCGATCGAGCGCGTGACGCCGAACGCCATCGCCGCCGCGTTCGCCGATGCGCTGGGCAAGCCCGTCGAAGCGCAGATCGTGCCACGGGCCGATTGGGAGGGCATCTTCCGCGATCAGGGCATGCAGAACCCGCTGCCGCGCATGCAGATGGTGGACGGGTTCAACGCCGGCTGGATCGATTTCAGGGATGGCGGGGCGCAGGCCCGCAAGGGCCGGATTGCGATCGGCGCAGTCGTCGCTGCCCTGGTCGGGAAGGACTCAGCCTGAATTGCCGCCAGGCAACGGCGTCACGCCCCCGGTCAGCCCCGCCCAATCAGCTTCCGCGCCAGCATATCCGCCACATCCGACGTCGGCGCGCCGGTGCGGTCGCTTTCGTCCCAGATCTCGATCAGGCGATCCGGGATGCGGGCGATGCGGGCCTCGACCTCGGCGCGGTCGCCATGGCCGAGATATTCGAGGCCTACATTGATGATGCCGCCCGCGTTGATGACGTAATCGGGCGCGTAGAGGATGCCCCGCGCGGCGAGGCCGGCGCCGTTGGCCCGGGTCGCGAGCTGGTTGTTGGCGCCGCCGGCGACCACTTTGGTGCGCAGCGCCGCGATCGACTCTTCGGTCAGGATCGCGCCGAGCGCGTTGGGGCTGACGACATCGGCTTCGATGCCGAGGATCGCGTCCGCCGCCGCCGTCTCGGCGCCCAGCTCGGCCGCGAGCGCGGCCGCCTTGTCGGCGTTCACATCGGCGAGGGTGAGGCGTGCGCCGTCTTTGGCGAGCAGCCGGGCCAAGCCGCCGCCGACGCTGCCGACGCCCTGGATCGCGACATGCACGCCCTTCATCGAGTCTGCCGACAGGCCGCGTTTCGCCGCCGCCTTCACGCCGAGATAGACGCCCATCGCGGTGAACGGCCCGGGATCGCCGCCTGCGCTGCCCGCCGCGACCGGCAGGCCGGAGACGTGGCGCGTCATCGTGGCGATGGTCTTCATGCTCGCCTCGGACATGCCGACATCCTCGGCCGTCACATAGCGGCCGCCGAGCGAGTCGACCGCGCGGCCGAATGCCTCGAGCTGCGGCACGGTAATCGCGTCGCCCTGGATCGCCGCGAGCACGACGCCCTTGCCCCCGCCCATCGGCAGGCCGGCCATGGCATTCTTGAAGCTCATGCCGCGCGACAGGCGCAGCGCATCGGTGATCGCGCCGTCGCTGTCGGCATAATGCCAGAAGCGCACCCCGCCCGCCGCCGGCCCGAGATGAGTCGAATGCACCGCGATCACCGCCTGCAGCCCGGAGGCCGGATCGGTGAAGAGATGCACGCCCTCATGATCGTCGAAATCGGGGAAACCCCAGCCGGTGGTCACGGACAAATTCCTGGCTGATTAAAAAATGGGGCGACCGACGGGACTTGAACCCGCAACATCCGGCATCACAAGCCGACGCTCTAACCAATTGAACTACGATCGCCGCAGAGCGGGTGCCCCTAGCGGGCGGACCATATGGGCGTCAAGATTAGCGTTTTTGCGGGAGGCGATGCGAGCACGCCCGCCCAAGCCAAAACCTCAGAACCGGCCTTCGATCGAGAGCATGTAGCCCTTGGGGGTGGGTTGGAAGCCGCTCAGCACCAGTTTCTGGATGATTGCGGGATCGGTCGGCTGGACGGTCAGTTCGGCGCGGAAGCGGCCGGTGCCCCAGAGGCGGAGCGCGACATTCTCGGTGCCGGCCTGGCTGGCGAGCGGCAGCAGGAGAGCGCCGGCGTCGCAGCGCACGGTGCCGGTCATCCCCTGCCCCAGATTGATCCCGGCGAGATCGCCCGAGATGGTCGCGCGCACCTTCCCCTCGGCCGTCCGGCAATTGCCGTCCTGGAAGCGCACGCTGACATCGTCGAAATCGAGCGCCGAGACCGGCACGGGCGCGAAGACGGTGCCGGCGGGCAGGGTCGCAGTCAGATCGTCGACCCCGAAGCTGTGGCGGCTGACGCCGATCGCGCCGTGAAAGGGACGCGTCCCCTGCCCCGGCCCGGCCAGATCGATCCGCGCCCGTCCGACCAGCAATTGAACGGGCGAGAGCCGCGCGCGGAGATCGCCGAGCGCGACACCGCCGAAATTCGCCTCGCGCAGGGTGCCGAACCACACGCTCCCCTGGACGTCGCGCGCGGTGAGGCCGGTGTTGCCGAGATCGAACCAGCCCATGGCGAGCCTGAGCGGCAGGAAGACGATCAGCGCGACCACGAAGACCGCGCCGAAAAAGGCCCGCGGCCCGGTGGCGAGGCGGATGCGGCTCATTGCGCGCGTACCTTGAGCGTGATCTGCGCCGAAACGGTCTTGTCGCCATTGTCGGTGGTGCTGAGCGACTCGACCAGGATGCCCGAGGATTCGAGCCCGGCGATCCAGCCGAACAAGGGGCCGGGCCGCGCGGTGGCGATCGAGATCTGCACCTGGTTCGGAGTCGGGCTGGTGACGCTGGCCAGCGCGAAGCCGGCCTCGTTCGCCCGGTCGCGAATCACCGTGTCGAGCGAGGCCTCGATCGGCGCCGGCTTGTCGTGCTGAAGGGTCTCGACCGCCTTCACCCGCATCCGCGTCTCGGCGAGGCGGATGACCGCGTCACCGTGCCGCTCGCGCGCGGACGACAGGCCGTCAGTCACCGGCAGGAAGATCACGGCCCAGACCAGGGTGAGCCCGGCGAGCACCGCCATCACGATCAACATCCGCTTCTCGCGCAGCGAGCGCTCGGCGAACCAGAGGCGAAATCGCTGAATCATCGCGCGCTCACCGTCAGCTCATTCGTCAACCGGCCGGCAAGGGGCGCGATCGCACCGGCTTTCACGACAAAGCCATAAGCCTGGATGCGCGCCTTGAGATCGTTGAGCTGCCCCTCATTCTCGGCGGCGACCGTCACGCGCAAATCGCCATTGGCCTCGAAGGAGAGCGTATGCGCTTCGGTGCCGGGCACCGATCGTACCGCGGCAAACACCGATGCCGCCGTACGGCTGAAGCCCGCGCCGCCGCCGCGCAGCCCGGACAGGCGCGCATCGAGCTGGCGATCGGCATTGCCGACCGTCTCGCTGCGCGGCAGGCCCTGGCGCGCGAGCAGATCGGCCTGGCGCTCGAGCGAATCGGCGGCGAAACTATATTTCATGATCTGGACGAGGCTGATCAGCAACGTCACGCCGAGGATCGCGACCGCCAGCCAGACGAGCCGGCGCACCAGCCCCCAGTCGATCGCGAATTTGTTGCGGCGGGCGAACGGACCCTGGCGCAGATCGAGCGCGGGCGCGGCGACCGCGGCGACGATCGCGCTTTCCAGCTCGTCGCGGCCGAGCACCGCCGGAGCGACCCCACCCGTCACCAGTTCGGTCAGCCGCGCTTCGTCGGCAAAGCCGCTGGTCGGGCCACGGACCACGCCCTCGCCGCCGAGATCGGCGCGGAGATAGCCCTGTTCGGGGCGAGGCAGCAGCAGCGGCGCCGGCAGCAACATCGCCGGATCCACGCCGTGCGACGCGAGCAGGTGGAGCCAAGCGCGCATCTGCGCCGCCGAGACAACGCCGATCGGGCGTTCGGCATGGTCGCCCTCGCGCCCGACCGCGACATGGAGCTCGCCGATCGGCGCGGCGCTGGCATCGGCAACGACCATGCGCGCCGCGGTCACCGCCTGCGCGACCGAGCGATCGGGCAGCTCGGCCCAGTGCAAAGTGACCGCTTCGGCCGGGGCGATAGCGACCGGGGGTTCGGCGTCCTCGGCGGCGGACTCGGGCAGCCCTTCGCCGCGCGCCACGACGGCACCGTCGGCGATGCGCAGCCAGCGCCACGGCGCGGTGCCCGTGGGCAGGAAGAGGACGAGCGTCTCGGTCACGATTGCTCGCCCCATTGCCGTGCCACGAGGCGCGCGGGAAGCTCCGTTGCGTCGATCAGCGCATGTTGTTCGAGTTCGGCATCGCCGACGGTCACATCGACCTGCAGCGCGAACCATGTCGTGGTGATGGCGGTCTGCGCCACCGCGTCGGGCGAGGGCGTGATCGCGCTCAGCGCCGGGACCTTCCAGAAGGCGGCGGGGCTCTCATAGCCCTGGGGCGGGCGGCGCAGCAGCGCCTGGCGCGCGCCCTCGACCGTCATCGTATCGGGCAGCAGCATCGCCATCAAAGGCGCCTGTTCGGGGAGAAGCGTGTTGACGTTGATCTTCGACGGCTTGGCGACGGGCAGCGTGCAGAGCCAGGGGCGCAGCCTGGCGTAGATTTCGGGGGTGACACCGGCGACGGCGCGGAGCTCGCTCGGATCGCCCATCAGCGTGTTGGCGGTGCGATAGGGCGTTGCCTGGCCGCTATAGCTGCTGTCCTCGGCACCCAGATCGATCGGATTGGTGTCGGTGTCGATCCAGTCCGACGTGGCGGCGGCGATCGATTCGGCCGAGGCGGCGGGGCCGCCGACCAGTCGGATCAGCCGTGCGAACTGAATCCGGGACGGGGTGTAAGCGGCATAGGTTCCCGGCGCGGTTTCCACAACCAGGCTGTTGAGATTGAAGCAATTCCCCCCGTCGACGACCCTGGCGGTCGCGATACCGCCCGGAACCGGCAAGGGGATCGGCCGGCCGCTCCAGCCGCCGACCAGGGTGACGCGGCTATTATCGCGGCCGAGCAGGTCGCTGACCTTGGTCAGAGCGAGCGTTTCGGCGGCGTAGGAATAGGCACGTGCCTGGTCCATCGCGATCGCATTGCCGCCGAGACGGGTGGCGAGGCGCAGCTTTTCCAGCGCGGTGCCGGCGAGCACCGCGATCAGCGCGACGAGCAGCAGCACGGTGAGCAGGGCCGCGCCACGTTCGGAAGAGCGGTCAGCGCGCCGCATTGGGCCCCTTTCGCTGGGCATAGCCCGAGCCGACCAGGAAGAGCTGGCGGAACTCGACGCCGTCGTCGCGCACGACGCGCATCTCCATCGCCTGGGGCAGCGCGGCGATCGGCGAACCCTCCCAATGGTCGCCCCAGGCGCCGTCGAGACGATAGCGGAGCGAGACCTGACGGACATGGGTGAGCAGGACGGCGGGTTGCAACGGCTGGGCGCCGTCGAGCATCGGATAGGCGATGCGCTGGAGCTCCCCATTGTCGAGGCGATATTCGATCCTCTGCTCGGCCGGGCGCGGCGCGGCGTCGAGATTGCTCCAGCCGCCGCGCACGAGGCGGACCATCGGGGTCATGCCCGAGCCTGCCTCGCCGGTGAAGGCGGGAAGCAGATCGCCATTCTCGTTGCGGGTCCGGCGGCTTGAGGCCTGGGCGAGATCGGCGGCCAGCGCCGAGGACAGGCGGTTGAGCGCCTGGACATCGTCGAGCTTGGCGCCCGTCACCGCCTGGGCGCGCACGCTGAACGACAGCAAGGCCACGCCGGCAGCGGCCAGCATGCCGAAGATCATCAGCGAGATCATCACCTCGATAAGCGTGAAGCCGTGTTCGGCGGAACGCCGAACGGGGGTGAAGCCGGATTGGTTGCGGCGAATCACGATGCCGCGCCTCCGACCGTGGCGGCGCGCACCACGGTCAGATGGCCTTGGCGGCTGCCTGCCTGATCGGAGACTTCGACGTCGATGCGGACGATGCGCGCATCGGCGGTGGCGCGGGTCTCGCGGGTCCAGCTCCAGTTCCTGCCGCCATTGCTTTCGACGCCCTTGGCGATGCCGATCGCGGGCGGCTTGGTATCGGTCATCGCCTCGATCGCGACGTTGCGGGCGACCATCTGCGCGGTGAGCGTCGAATCCAGGATCGAGGCGCCGCGGATCGTCGCGCCCTCGAGCCGGATCAGCGAGAGCGCAGCGAGGCTGAACACCGCCAGGGCGACCATCATTTCTATGAGGGTAAAGCCCCGCGCCTTCATGTCAGTGGCCGACCTTCACATCGCCGTTGGCGGCGATGTGTACCGTCATCTCCTCGTCGCCGCGGCGCAACTGCACGTCGAGCGGGCGATCGGCGAGGCCGGTCGAATCGAACATGATCCGGTCCCTGCCCCCGCCATTGGCGACGAGCGCGCGCGTGCCCTTGCCCCAACTCGTCACCCGGAGCGGTTTCTCGCCGATCGGGGCCCAGGCGCCATGGGTGCGTTCGTCGAAGCCGTACCCGCCACCCGAGACCCAGACGCTCACCGGGCGCGCCTCGACGATCGCCGATTGCTGCGCCGCCCGGGCGCGCGCCGCGAAATGCGTCGCCTCGTCGCGCAACCGCCCGCGCGGATCGGGCAAAGCCCATACCACGGCGGCCGAAGCCAGGCCGATGATCGTGATCACGATCATCAGCTCGACCAGCGTGAAACCGTTGTCACGCGTCGTTGGAAGGGTTCCGTCCCGGACCAAGGTTACTGCCAGCTGGCGATATCGGCGTCGGCGCCCTCGCCGCCTTCCTTGTCGTCGGCACCGAGCGTCCAGATGTCGACATCGCCGTGCTGGCCGGGCGAAGCATAGAGATAGGGCCGGCCCCAGGGATCGTTGGGCAGCTTCTTGATATAGCCGCCGCGCTGGTATTTCGACGCATCGGCGCCGGCCGGGGCGGTCACCAGCGCTTCGAGGCCCTGGCTGGTGGTCGGGTAGTTGTCGTTCGAGAGCTTATAGGCGTCGAGCGCGCTTTCGATCGTCGAGATGTCGACCTTGGCCTTGGTGATCTTCGCCTTCTCGCCGCTCGGCATCACGTTGAGCAGCAC
>NZ_JAQGLC010000221.1 GCF_028293085.1 Sphingomonas bacterium | reverse complement strand
GGCATGGATGAGCTCGCCGCGACGCATCTCTCGCACAGCTGCATCGCGTTCAAGGACGTGGTCGGCACCGGCAAGAAGCAACTCGGGTTCGCCGAAATCGACCTCAAGACTGCGACGCGCTACGCCGCCGAGGATGCCGACGTGACGTTGCGGCTGTGGCGCCGCTTCAAGCCGCGGCTGCCCGCCGAGCAAGTCACGCGCGTCTACGAAATGGTCGACCGCGCGCTGCCCGCCGTCATCGGGCGGATGGAGCGCCGCGGGATCAAGGTCGATCAGGGCAAGCTCCACGAACTGTCGACCACCTTCGCGCACCAGACCGCCGCGCTGGAGGAGGAAATCCACCGCATCGCCGGGTTCAAGTTCACCATCGGCAGCCCCAAACAATTGGGCGACGTGCTGTTCGACAAGATGGGGATCAAGGGGGGCCGCAAGGGCAAGTCGGGCGTCTATTCGACCGACGTCAACGAGCTCGAACGGATCGCCAACGACAAGGATTCGCCGGGCCGCGAGATGGTGGTGAAGGTGCTCGACTGGCGCAAGCTGACCAAGCTCAAGTCGACCTATACCGACGCGCTGCAGGACCAGATCAACCCGGCGACCGGCCGCGTCCACACCAGCTACGGCCTGACCGGCGCGCAGACCGGGCGGCTGTCGTCGACCGACCCGAACTTGCAGAACATCCCAATCCGCACCGAGACCGGCCGCCAGATCCGCGACGCCTTCGTGGCGGAGCCGGGCAACGTCATCCTCGCCGCCGATTACTCGCAGATCGAGCTGCGGCTGGCGGCGCACATGGCCGATGTGCCCGCGCTCAAGGATGCGTTCGCACGCGGCGACGACATCCACTCGCTAACCGCGCAGGAATTGTTCGGCGAGGTCAATCGCGACACGCGCGGCCGCGCCAAGACGATCAACTTCGCGATCCTCTACGGCATTTCGCGCTGGGGGCTGGCCGGGCGGCTCGACGTCACCTCCGAGGAGGCGCAAGCGATGATCGACCGCTATTTCGAGCGTTTCCCCGGCATCAGCCGCTACATCGCCGACACCACCCATAGTGCGCGCGAACTTGGCTATACGACCACGTTGTTCGGGCGAAAAACGCATTTTCCGCGGCTCAAATCAAAAATCCAGCACGAACGCCAGGGCGCCGAACGCGCCGCGATCAACGCGCCGATCCAAGGCACCAGCGCCGACATCATCAAGCGCGCGATGGTGCGGATGAGGCCCGCGCTGATCGAGGCCGGGCTGCCCAACGTGCGGATGCTGCTCCAGGTACATGACGAACTGGTGTTCGAGCTGCCCGAGGGCGACGTCGCGGCGGCACGGCCGGTGATCGAGCAGGTGATGGCAACCGCGGCGGAGCCGGCGGTGTCGCTCAGCGTGCCGCTCGGCATCGAGATCGGCGTCGGCCCAAGCTGGGGAGCGGCGCATTGACCGAGGTCGAGCGGCCCGCCGACGACCTCAATGCCCTCGCCAAGGGCGGGCGGACCAACATCATCGGCTTCATGCTGCGGCTGGTGGCGCGCCTCCCTTTCCTGTTCATCGCGGGCCGTCTGTACGGCCCCGACACGCTCGGCACCTTTGCGCGGGCGGTGCTGTTTGCCGAGGCGGCGGCGCTGCTTGCGACGTTCGGCCTGAAACGCGGGCTGTCCCAGGCGTTCGCCGACACGGATCGCCCGCATGTCGATATCGTGATCGATTGCCTGGCGATTTCGCTGGGCGCTTCGCTGGCGGTGACGGCCATCCTGCTCGCCTTTCCCGACTGGATGTTCCACGGCAGCACGCCGACGCGCTTCGAGCGTCTGTTGCCCTGCGTCATCTTCGCGAGCGCCTGGGCCGACATCATGCTTGCCGCGCTCGCCTATCGCCGCAACGTTCGTGCCGCCGTAACAGCGCGCGCGATCATCGAGCCCTGGATGATCTCGATCGCCGCCGGTTGCCTATACCCGTTCGCGCCCCATGACGGGCTGGTGATCGCCTATATGGTGTCGATCGTGGCCGCGCTTGCGGCGTCGGTGGTACCATTCTTCCGCAGCTACGGGTTCCCGCATGGCTGGCGGCCGCATCCGGGGAAAATCGCGACGCTGGCGCGACGGAACGCGCCGCTGGCGGGCGCCGAAGCGCTTGAATGGGGCACGCGCAACGTCGATCGGTTGATCATTTTCCTGATGTTCGAGCCCAGGATCGTCGGCATTTACTGGACGGCGCAACAGGTCGCCTCGATCCCGGGCAAGCTGAAGACGAGCTTCGACCCCATTCTCGGCCCCGTCATCACGTCCAGCCTGGCCAAGGGCGACCGCCCGGGCGTGGCGAACCAGGTGCGGCAGGTCGGGTTCTGGATCCTGGCCGCGCAGGCCGGCCTCGCGCTCGCGCTGTCGATCCCGGGCGAAGCCGTGATGGGCACCTTTGGCCCGGAATTCGTCTCCGGCACCGCGGCGATGGCGTTCCTGCTGACGGCGGAGGCGGCGGCGTCGACAGGCGCGGTGTGCGAATCCGCCCTGGTCTATATCGCGCGCCTGCAGAATCTGATGATCTCGATCGGGATGCTGTTCTTCCAGGTCGGCCTCAGCCTCGTGCTGATCCTTGTCCTGCGGAACGGCGGCTGGCCGACCAGCTATCAGGCGGCCGCCCCCGCCGCGGCGCTGCTGCTGTCGGTCGGGATGACCTCGGTGATCAAGGCAAGCTATCTGTCGCGCCTGCTCAGCGCGCGCGTCTCCGGATTCCGGCTGCCGCTGGTCTGGGCGGCCTTGACGGCGATCGCGGTCGGCACGGTGTTCACCATGCTGCCCAAGCGCTTCGAATGGACCGAAATCGTGATCGGCGTTCCGGCGATCGCCGCAAGCTATCTGTTCGTGCTGTTCCGCTGGGCATTCGGTCCGGCGGATCGCGCGCTGTTCAAGAAGATGCCCGAAGCCGAGGCGGCCGCCCTTCCCGTCTGATACTGATCAGTGCCGGAAGTGGCGCATGCCGGTGAAGACCATCGCCAGACCGGCCGCGTCCGCCGCTGCGATCACCTCGTCGTCGCGGATCGAGCCGCCTGGCTGGATGACCGCCGTCGCGCCCGCCTCGACCGCCGCCAGCAACCCGTCGGCGAAGGGGAAAAAGGCGTCCGACGCGACCGCCGAGCCGATCGTGCGCGGCGTTGCCCAGCCGGCTTTCTCGGCGGCATCCTTTGCCTTCCACGCGGCGATGCGCGCGGATTCGAGGCGGTTCATCTGCCCCGCGCCGATCCCGGCGGTGGCGCCGTCCCTGGCATAGACGATCGCGTTCGACTTGACGTGCTTCGCGACGGTCCAGGCGAAGCGGCAATCGGCGAGCTCCGCCGCCGTCGGCTGACGCTTGGTCACGACCTTCAGATCGGGCGCGGCGCCGTTATCGCGGGTCTGGACCAGCCAGCCGCCGGTAATCGACTTGGCCTGGAAGCCTTTGCGCGCCGCATCGGGCAGCGCGCCGGTGAGCAACAGGCGCAGATTCTTCTTCGCGGCGAAGATGGCGAGCGCAGCCTCGTCGGCATCGGGGGCGATGACGACTTCGGTGAAGATGCCCGAGATGGCGCGGGCGGTCGCCTCGTCGAGCGCGCGGTTGAGCGCGATGATGCCGCCAAAGGCGGAGACGGTGTCGCAGGCAAAGGCCTCGGCATAGGCCTGCTCGATCGTCGACGCGGTCGCGACGCCGCAGGGATTGGCGTGCTTGACGATGACGACGGTGGGTTCGGCGTCGCGGAATTCGCTGACCAGTTCGAGCGCGGCATCGGCGTCGTTGTAATTATTGTAGCTCAGCTCCTTGCCCTGCACCTGGCGCGCCTGGCCGATGCCCTGCGCATGCGGGCCGGTGGCGGTGTAGAAGGCGGCCTGCTGGTGCGGATTCTCGCCGTAGCGGAGCGAAGCGCCGCGCTTCAGCGTGATCGGCAGGGTTTCGGGGAAGGCCTCGCCCTGATCGGCGAAACCGAACCAGCTGGCGATCATGCCGTCATAGGTCGCGGTCGCGGCGAAGGCGCGCGCGGCGAGGCGCTTGCGCAGATCGAGCGTGGTCGCGCCATTGCCCTCGTCCATCTCGGCGATCAGCGCCGGATAATCGGCCGGATCGGTGACGATCGCGACGAAGGCGTGGTTCTTCGCGGCCGAGCGCACCATCGACGGGCCGCCGATATCGATATTCTCGATGATTTCGGGCCGCTCGGCACCCTTCATCACGGTCTGGAGGAAAGGATAGAGATTCACCACGACGAGATCGATCGCACCGATATCATGCTCTTCCATCGAGGCGACATGCGCTGCGTCGTCGCGCACCGCGAGCAGGCCGCCATGGACCTTGGGGTGGAGCGTCTTCACCCGCCCGTCCATCATCTCGGGGAAACCGGTCAGATCCGAGATGTCGCGCACCGCGAGCCCCGCCTCGCGCAGCGCCGCGGCGGTGCCACCGGTCGAGACCAATTCCACATCGTGCCGCGCGAGCGCCCGGCCGAGATCGACGATGCCACTCTTGTCGGACACCGACAGCAGAGCGCGGCGGATGGTGATGTCGGTCATGGGAAACTCCGGGGGAAGGCTCGCGCGCTCCCCTGCCCGCTCAGGTCGCGCGCTTCAAGGCCCAGCTGACGCTCGCGCCGCCGGCGGGCGATTCGCCCGACACGACGAGCTGATGCGTCGATTGCGGACGGCCCTCGCCGTCGATCCACAGGCTGTCCTCGATGGCGAGCGTGCCGCCGCGACAGCGAAACTGCCACAGCACACCGCCGGGAAGGCGGAGCAGGGCGGCCATCCCGTCAGCCGTGGGTGAGACCGACACGCCCTGGCCGAGATGGAATCGGATCGCGAAAGCGGTCGCGGTCAGCTTGCGCTTCTTGCTCGCCGGCAGGAGCATATCCTCGCCGCGCACCTCGCGCCCGTCGCCTGACAGCACCAATTGCCGGCGGTGGACGAAGCCGTAGCGCTTGGCATAGCCGTCATGGCTCGCCTCGATCCGGCTCGACGCCTCGCTTTCCTGCCGCGCGAGCTCGACCTCGGCGACGCCGCGGCCGAGCGTGCCGTCAGCATGAATCGCGGTCGAGTTGCTGTCGCCGACGATCAGAGTCGAATGCGCGGCGGTGGTGCGCAGCCCGTCGGCGAGCGCGGCCGGGAGCTGCGCGAGCGCGGCACGCGCGCCGCCGCAATTGACCACCAGCCGGTGCGGCCCGTCGGAGAATTCGAACGCCAGGGTCGAAGCGCAGCCGCCCTCGACCAGCCGCGCGACCGGCGGCGGCGCCGCGTCCATGATCAGCACGGCGGGGCCGGCGGCAAGGCGCTGATAGCCCCAATCGCGCGCCTGGCGGAGCGGACGGGTGCGCACGCCGGTCGCCTCGATCACCTGTTCGATCGTCTCGCCGGGCACCGGGCCGCCGCCCTGCCAGCTCGAAAGCCCGCGATCGCCGTGGCAGACCCCGAGCAGCGCCGGCACCATCCGCGTCAGCACCGCGGCGATCGCCGGCGGCTCGACGAGGCGACGCGCGGCATAGACTTCCTTCAGGCTGGTCAGCAGCATGATGATGTCGAGCTGGGCCGTCGGCGAGCGCGCGACACTGCCGCCATCTTCGAATACCGACACCGCGAGCGCCTTGCCCAGCGCGGATTCGATCGCACTGCGACGCCCGTCGCTGCCCGGGATCAACAGGCCCGCCGCCACGACGCCGCAGAGCGCGGCGACGCGCGGCGCGCCGGGCGCGAGCTTGTCGGCGCCGCGATCGATATGGCGCGCGCCCCGCGCGAGGGTGTTGAGCACGAGGCTGCGATAGACGAGATCACTGCTCGACAGGATCAGCGGGGCGTGCGCCGTCCAGAACAGGATGCGCCTGCCCCAGAGATCGGCGCGCCAGGCGGGCTCGCTGACGGTATCGGCATGCTGGGCGAGCCAGCGGCGCATCAGATCCTCGGCGATCGGCGTCGCCTGGCCGCGCGTCGCGACGGTCGAGAGATCGCGGAGCCACAAAAAGCTGTGGAAATAATCGCTGAAGGCGCGCGGGAAATCGGGCTTGGCGAGGTTGAGGTCGGCGATGGTGCGGGTCTCGCCGCGAAAGCTCAATTTGCCGTCGAGCAGCGCATGGCCGCGGCGGGGGTCGCCGAGGAAGGGATCGTCGGGAACCGCGATCAGCTTCAACGGATGACGTCCCTTCAGCCGCATGCCGTGGATCGGCGTGCGCCAGGTGAGGCGATGAAAGCGTTCGGTGATGCGTTCGGCAAGCGAAAGTCCCTTGTCACCGCCCAGTCTTATCAGCCTTTTGCCTTCGTCGATGCCGTCGGCGCCGGAATCGCGGCCGTCTTCGCTCACCCGCCCCTCAGCGCGGCGATATTGGCGGCATAAGCGGAAGGGCCCCCGCGGAAGGTGGCAGTGCCCGCGACCAGCGCATCGGCGCCGGCGGCAATCGCCTCGCGCGCGGTGACGGCATCGATTCCGCCATCGACTTCGAGATCGACCGTGAGGCCCGCTTTGTCGATCATCTTGCGGATGCTCTCGATCTTGCGCAACGCGCTGGGGATGAAGCCCTGGCCGCCAAAGCCGGGATTGACGCTCATCACCAGGACGAGATCGACTTCCTCGATCAGATAGTCGAGCGCCTTGGCGGGCGTCTGCGGCGTCAGCACGACACCGGCGCGCTTGCCGAGCTTGCGGATGTGCTGAAGGCTGCGGTGCGTGTGCGGTCCCGCTTCGACATGGATGCTGATGATGTCCGCGCCGGCTTCGGCGAATTGATCGAGGAATGCATCGACCGGCGCGATCATGAGATGGACGTCGAGTGGCTTGGTCGTGTGGGGGCGGATCGCCTTCACCACGGCCGGGCCGATCGTGATGTTGGGGACGAAATGGCCGTCCATCACATCGACATGGATCCAGTCCGCGCCCGCCGCGTCGACCGCGCGCACTTCCTCACCCAATCGCGCGAAATCGGCGGAGAGGATCGAAGGGGCGATACGGACAGGCTGTTGCATGACCGATTCCTCTAGCATGGCTGAGTCGCGCGGCAAGGCGCGATCAGGCCGTGCGGCGCATCCTGGCGATGAAGAAACCGTCGCAACCGCCCTGATCGGCGATCATGCCGGGCAGAGTCCGGATGCAACCGCTGATATTCGGCGCGATCCCGGCAGGAAGTTCTTCCTCGCGAACCCGCTCGACGGTGAAGTCGGGGCGGCTGCCGAGGAAAGCGATGATCTGTTCTTCGCCTTCGGCCTTTTCGAGCGAGCAGGTGGCATAGACGAACAGGCCGCCCGGCTTCACCCAATTGGCCGCGCGGGCGAGCAATTGCGCCTGGACCCGGGCCATTTCCGCGATCAGTTTCGGGCTGACGCGGTGGAGCACGTCGGGATGACGACGGAAAATGCCGGTCGCGCTGCACGGCGCATCGAGCAACACGGCATCGGCGGGCTCGCGCGGCGACCATTTGAGCAGGTCGGCCGCGACCACCTCGGCCCTCAGCTGGGTGCGGGCGAGATTGTCGCGAAGTCGCGCCAGACGACTTTCCGAGGAATCGACCGCAGTGACGCCCCAGCCGGCGCTGGCGAGCTGCATCGTCTTGCCGCCGGGCGCGGCGCACAGATCGAGCGCGGTGCCGGTGCCCCGGCCGATCAGCCGTGCCGGGAGCGAGGCGGCGAGATCCTGGACCCACCAGCTGCCTTCCTCGAAGCCGGGAAGCTCGGGGACGTGCGCGTTGGCGAGGCGGATATGTCCGGGAAGCAGCGATACACCGCCGACCACCTCGGACAGCGCGTCGGTAGCCGCCGGATCAGCCAGGGTCAGGTCGAGCGGCGGGGGCGCGGCGATCGCGCGTTCGGCGGCGTCGACGATCGCCTCGCCCCAGGCCGATTGCCAGCGCGCCTCGACATCGGGGGAAAGGCCGGGGAATTCAGGCAGGGTCGCCTGGCCGCGCATCAGCGTGCCGAATACGCCGTGGACCAGTTTGCGCGGGCCGCCATCTACCAGGGGCAGCACCGTCGAAATCGCGGCATGCGGCGGCGTGCCGAGCGCGAGCGCCTGGACGAGCGCGATACGCAGGGCAAAGCGCGCCTTGGCGTCATCAGGCAAGGGCCGCTGCGTCGCCGAATCGATCAGCGCGTCGAGATCGGGCAGGCGGCGGAGCGTCTCGGCGGCGATGGCATGGGCCAGCGCGCGATCGTCGCTCCGGTCGATACCCTGAGTCGCGCGATCGAGCGCGGATTCGAGCGGCAGGCCCTGGCGGAGCACCGCATCGAGCAATTTCAGCGCGGCGCGGCGGGCGGGAACGCCGGGCGGATCGGCGGGACGGTTGGGAGGATTGGTCAAATCACTTGAACTCGTACGATTGCGGGAGGATGGGGCGTGCACGCAGCATCCGGGATGAACCGCCATGGGCCGCCGCCCGCCACATGTGAAGCCGCCAGCCTATCTTTCCAAGAGCCCGCCGGTGCCGAAACCCGATCCGGCGCCCGCCCAGCCCGCAGGGGAAGACCCGCTCGGGCTCGATCCGACGCGCTATGGCGATTGGGCATTGAAGGGCATCGCGGTCGATTTCTGATCGCTTGCGACGGCGCTGTTGGATGATTTCGGAGACTGAATGGAGGGCCTGTCCTTCCGAACATCGTTCCGATAAATATCCTTTTTAATCAAATATATATATCGTCGGCCGAAACGGTTGCCCGGCAGCCGGGCGAACAGGGCTTCAGGCGAGCAGATCCGCCAATTTGCCGACCGTATTCCAGTTGCGCATCGTCGCGATCTTGGGGAATTTGATCTTTGCCATTGCCGGCAGCAATTTCGAATGGCCGACGTCTACCGGGAAATCGATGAAGAGTTCGCGCCCGACCGCCTTCAGCCGTTCGGGACCATCATAAATGTCCGGGATCTTCCCGATCAGGCCGTCGGGCACCGGATCGCGGTGGAAGGATATGAGCAGATGGTTGGGATGATCCTTCGCCGCGTCGGGGAAGGGGTTGGCGGCGATCACCGCGTTCAACTCCTTCAGGTTGCGCACCATCACGTCGGTCTTCAGACCCCAGCCGGCAAGTTCAGCCTCCAGCGCCTTTTCCAGCGCCGCGCCGTCTGTCTCGTCGCAGGTGAAGACGACATTGCCAGAGGCAAGCAGCGTCTTGACGTCATTATGGCCAAGCCCTTCGATCAGCGCCTTTAATTCGGTCATCGGGATCTTCTTGCCGCCGATGTTGATCCCCTTGAGGAGCGCAGCCCAGCGCATCATTGATGCTCCCTGGTGAGCGGCCGGGCGAGGAGCGCGCCGACCACCTCGCGCACATCGGCGCCATCGAGCAGCGCACACACCGCCTCGGTGACGGGCATGTCGACGCCCGACTCCGCCGCCGCCTCGCGCAATACCGGGGCGGTGAAGGCGCCCTCGGCGACGGTGCGGCGATCCGACAGCAGTTCCTGCGCCGGGCGACCCTGGCCGAGGCCGACGCCGAGCGAGAAGTTACGCGAGCTGGTAGAAGAGCAAGTGAGGACGAGATCGCCCAGACCGGACAGGCCGGACAGCGTTTCCGCCCGGGCGCCGCGCGCCATGCCGAAGCGGGTCATCTCGGCGAAACCGCGCGCGATCAGCGCGGCGCGGGCATTCTGGCCGAGTCCGGCGCCCTCGACCACGCCGCAGGCGATGGCGAGGACATTCTTGACCGCCCCGCCAATCTCCGCGCCGATGACGTCGGAGGAAGCGTAGGGCCGGAAGGTCGGCCCGGCGAGGCGATCGGCCAGCCGCGCACCAAGCGCCTCGTCGGCGCAGGCGAGCGTGACCGCTGTTGGCATCCCGCCGGCAACCTCGAAGGCGAAAGTGGGGCCGGACAGGACGGCGGTCGGCGCGTCGGGCTGTACCTGGCGCGCGACCTCGCCGACCAGCAGGCGCGTGCCGGCCTCGATACCCTTGGCGCAGAGCACCAGCGGCGTGGTGCCGACATTCATGCCGGCGAGGATCGTGCGGATGTGCTGGGCCGGGACGACGATGAGGAGCGCCTCGCAGCCGCCAAGCGCCTCGAGCGATCCCGTCGCCTCGATCGAGTCGGGCAGCGGCACGCCGGCGAGGAACAGCGCATTCTCATGGGCGCTATTGATCGCCTCGACCACTTCCGGCTCGCGGGCCCATAGCAGGACCGGCTCGCCATCGCGCGCAGCGACGCTCGCCAGCGCCGTGCCCCATGCCCCGCCACCGACGACCCCTAATTTCATGGGCGAATCCTCATGCCTTCACTCCAGCGCCGCGCACCGCCTCCGCGCCAGGATCGAGCGGCCAGCGCGGGCGCGCGGGAACGTCGAGCGGATCCGTGAGGCCGACGGCAAAGCGCTCCGCCCCGGCCCAGGCGATCATCGCGGCATTGTCGGTGCAGAGCCACAGAGGCGGCGCGACGAAGCGCAGGCCGTTGGCCTCGGCCAGTTGCTGAAGCGCAGTGCGGACCGCGCGATTAGCTGCGACGCCGCCAGCGACCACCAAGGCGGTCGCACCGTCCACGCGCTCGAGCGCCCTGGTGGTGCGATCGATCAGGCAGTCGACCACGGCGGCTTGAAACGAGGCGGCGATATCCTCGGCCGACCATGTCCCCGCGTCACGGGCGCGGGCGACGGCGCTTTTCAGGCCGGCGAAGGAGAAATGCGGCTCGGGCGAGCCCTTCAACGGGCGCGGCAGCGGGACCGCGGCGAGATTGCCCGATTCGGCGGCGCGCTCGACCGCGGGGCCACCGGGAAAGCCGAGGCCGAGCAACTTGGCGGTCTTGTCGAAGGCCTCGCCCGCGGCATCGTCGATCGTGGTGGCGAGGCGGCGATAACGGTCGACGCCTTGGACCAGCAGCAACTGGCAATGCCCGCCCGAGACCAGCAACAGCAGATAGGGGAATTTGAGATCGGGATCGGACAGCCGCGGCGACAACGCATGGCCTTCGAGATGATTGACCGCGATCAGCGGCTTGCCGACCGCGTGCGCCAGCGCCTTGCCGGTGACTAGGCCCACCATGACGCCACCGATCAGGCCGGGGCCGGCGGTCGCCGCGATCGCATCGACATCGGCCAGCGTCACGCCGGCATCGGCGAGCGCACCCTCGACCAGCGGGATCAGCGCCTCGACATGCGCGCGCGCGGCGATTTCGGGGACGACGCCGCCATAAGGGCGGTGCGCCGCCTCCTGGCCGAGGAGGCGATGCGCGAGGACAAGGCGGTCGCTTGTCACCAATGCTGCCGCGGTTTCGTCGCAGCTCGATTCGAGGCCCAGGATCAAACTCATCTCGCGCGAACCCCTAACCGTTCGCCCCGAGCTTGTCGAAGGGCTGTCCTTTCTTCTAACCCGCACAGGACAAGGGCAGCGCTTCGACAAGCTCAGCCCGAACGGAGTTTTGCTTGGCCGATCCTATCCTGAGACTAGGTACCCGCGGCTCGCCGCTCGCGCTCGTCCAGGCGCGGCTGGTGCGCGCCGCCTTGTGCGCGGCGCATGGCTGGGACGAGGATGCGATCGAGATCGTACCGATCAAGACCACCGGCGACCGGGTGCAGGACCGTGCGCTGGCCGAGATCGGCGGCAAGGCGCTGTGGACCAAGGAACTCGATCGCGCGCTGATCGACCGCGAGATCGATTGCGCGGTGCATTCGATGAAGGATGTCGAGACGGTGCGGCCGACCGCGATCGCAATCGCCGCGATGCTCGAGCGCGCCGATGTGCGTGACCGGCTGATCGGGGCCGACAGCATCGACGCGTTGCGCCAGGGCGCGGTGGTCGGGACCAGTTCGCCGCGGCGGAGCGCCCAGTTGAAACGGTTGCGTCCGGACCTGGCGACGGTGCTGTTCCGCGGCAATGTCGATACCCGCCTCGCCAAGCTCGCGGCGGGCGAGGTGGATGCCACGTTGCTCGCCGCGGCGGGGCTCGACCGGCTCGGGCGCGCGGATATCGGAGTGGCGATCCCGAATGACGTCATGCTGCCGGCGCCGGCGCAGGGCGCGGTGGGGATCGAGGCACGCGCAGACGATGGGCGCGTGCTGGGCTGGCTGGACGAGATCAATCACGCCGCGACCTATGTGTGCGTGTCGATGGAGCGGGCCCTGCTCGCCGCGCTGAAGGCGGATTGCCACTCGCCGGTGGCGGCGCTCGCGACGGTCGAGGGGAGGCGGATCGCGATGCGGGCCGAGCTGCTCGCCGAGGATGGCAGTGCCCATGTCGCCGGTGACGGCAACGGGCCGATCGGCGATATCGGCCTGGCGGCGGCACTGGCGGGCGACCTGCTGAAGCGGGCACCGTCCCCGGTGCGGCGGCTGTTCGCCGCATGAACCGGCTCGCGGTGCTGCGACCCGAACCGGGCAACGCGGCGACCGCCGGCCGGATCGAGGCGCTGGGCCTGGCGGCGATCCGCCTGCCGCTCTTCGCCGTCCGCGCGCTCGACTGGACGCCGCCCGACCCCGGCGGATTCGATGCGCTGCTGCTGACGAGCGCCAATGCCATAAGGTTCGCCGGACCAGGACTCGACCTTTTTCGGCATCTTCCGACCTTCGCCGTCGGCGCGAAAACCGCGGAAGCGGGGCATCTGGCGGGATTTGACGTCAAGGCGGCGGGCGAGAGTGACGCCATCTCTCTGCTGGCGCTGGCCGAGGCACATGGCGTTTCCCGCGCGCTTCATCTGACCGGGCGCGACCGCTCGATCGAGGCCGGCGGGCCGGTGGCATGCAGCATCGCGGTCTATGCCAGCGATGCGCTGCCGATCGACGCGGCGCAGTTGCGTGGTCTCGAGGGTTCGGTCGCCCTGCTTCATTCCGCCCGCGCGGCCCGCCGGCTCGGCGAATTGCTGGCGGCGCGAGGCATGCCACGATCGGCAATCGGCGTGGCGGCGCTCAGCCCCGCCGTCGCCGTCGCCGCCGGGCCGGGCTGGGCGTCGGTCGCCATTGCCGCCGCCCCGAACGACGACGCCCTGATCGAGGCCGCGCGCGCGCGATTGACCGGGTGAGCGCGCCCGGGGATAAGAGCGGCATGAGCGACGATGTGCCGACCCTGACGGCGCCCCCCCGCAAGCTGGGCTGGCGCACCGTGGCGATCCTGGGGGCAGTCGCCTTCATCGCCGGGCTCGGCGCGATGGCGCTGGTGCTGCGCAGCTATCCGCACTGGTTCGGCGGCAAGACCGCGACCGTCGTCGCGCTGCCGTCCTCGCTTTCCGCCGACGGCAAGCAGACGCCGGTGGTGATCGTGCCGGGCACGGGCAGCGCGGCGCCGGCGGTCGACCTCAACGCTTTGTCGACGCGCGAGAGCGAACTGGCCGCCCGGATCGCCGATCTCGAGGCGCGATCGGCCCGGGTCGGCAGCGAAGCGCGGGTCGCCTCAGGCTATGCGACGCGGGCCGAGGGGCTGATGATCGCCTTCGCCGCGCGGCGGCAGATCGATCGTGGCCTGCAGCTCGGTTATATCGAGGAGCAGCTGCGCGAGCGCTTCGGCGCCAACCAGCCGCAAGTGGTGGGCACGATCATCCAGGCGGCGCAGGAACCGGTGACGATCGAGGATCTGCGCGTCGGACTCGACGCAATCGCGGCCGAGCTGAAGACGGGTGCCGCGAGCGATGGCTGGTTCAGCAGCTTTCGGCGCGAGCTGGGCAATCTGATCGTGCTGCACAAGGCCGATACGCCGTCGCCGCTGCCCGCCGACCGGCTGGCACGGGCGCGGCGGATGCTCGAGGCCGGGCAGGTCGAGGCGGCGCTGGCGGAGGTCGCCCGCATGCCCGGCGCGGCGCAGGCGACGCGCTGGACCGGCGCGGCGCGGCGCTATATCGGCGCGCGCCAGGCGCTCGACACGATCGAAAACGCGGCGATCCAGGGCCAGGCGAGCCTGCCCGCCGATGCCCCGGGATCGACCCCGAAGATCTGATCAGCCGGTTTTCAACCGTTCGAGGAACGCCATCGCACCCTGCGGCGCGCGGACCTTTGCCCCGTTGATGAAGAAGACGAAAGTATCGCGCGGCTGCTTCGCGGGCGCGTCGGGCGATGCATAAGGCAGGCCGTCGGGCTGGCCGCCCGCCGCCCAGTCCCTGGCGATACCGGCCCAGCGATCGAGCTCGGCGGGGGTGTAGCCGGTGGGCTGTTCCTCGACCGCATTTTCGAGGCGGGCATAAACGAAATCGCCCGTGACGTCAGCGATCGAGGGGTATTCGGCCGAATCGGCGAAGACCAAAGCCACACCGGCGGCGCGCGCCATGGCCACGAATTCAGGAACCGCGAAGCTTTCGTGCCGCAGCTGGATCGCGTGGCGGAGCGCGACGCCCTCCTGCGCGGCGGGCAGGAGCTTCAGAAAGGCGCCGAAATCCTCGGCGTCGAACTTCTTGGTCGCCATGAACTGCCAGAGGATCGGGCCGAGCTTCTCGCCAAGCTCGACAATGCCCTGGCCGACGAATTTCGCGATCGATTCGCCCGCCTCGGCCAGCACCTTGCGGTTGGTGCAGAAACGCGAGGCCTTGAGCGCGAAGACGAAGCCGTCGGGCGCGGTCTTGGCCCAGGCAGCGAAGGTCGCGGGCTTTTGCGTGCCGTAATAGGTGCCGTTGACCTCGATCGCCGTCACCGCGCGCGAGGCATATTCCAGCTCGCGTTTCTGGGCGAGATCGTCGGGGAAGAAGGTCCCGCGCCAGGGTTCGTAGGTCCAGCCGCCGATGCCGGCGCGAATCATGCCGTTGCTCATCGGCGCATCCTAGGCCGGCAGACGGCTTTCGCGAAGAGGGCCAGGGCTGCTACAACGGCATCGGCAAGCGCGCGGGAGTGACGATGGCTGCGGAACGGACCGAGATCGACCCGAGCGATCCCCTGGAAAGGGTGGCGCAGACCTTCCCCGTGCTGGACGAGGCGATGGTCGCGCGGATGATGCCCTATGGTCGCGCGGAATCGGTGGCGCGGGGCACGCCGCTCTACACACGCGGCGAGCGCAGCGTCGATTTCTTCGTCGTGCTGGAGGGATCGATCCAGGTGCTCGACACCGACGATCACGGTTTCGCGTCGGTCTTCAACACCCACCGCTCCCGCCAGTTCACCGGCGAGCTCTACCTGTTCAACTACCGCGCGATCCTGGTCAGCGGCCGCGC
>NZ_JAQGLC010000218.1 GCF_028293085.1 Sphingomonas bacterium | reverse complement strand
TGTGAGGCGGTGCTCGAGCTCGATCGTCAGCGAGGCGTTGAGATCCGACGCGTGCGGGGGGACGATGACGCCTCCGTTGACGGTTCCGCTGCCGGTGCGTGCGAAGTGCTTCTCGAAGCCGTCTTTGATGCCCATCATCTTGGCGCGCGGGTTCGATGCCAGCGGCAGCTTGTAGATCTCGCCCTTCCAGGGAGGGGAGAAAGAGAGCGCCGCGCTTTCGCTGAACGCCCCTAGCTCTTCACCCCGATCATCCCGGTCTGCTTGCCGGCGGCTTCGGCCTGGTCGGCCTTGCCGAACTTGGCGAAGGTTGCCTGCGCCGCGGCGTGGCTGGCGTCGCTGAACTCGACCGAGCGCGCCTTCCATTCGTCATAGGATTCGTCGCGCCGCGCGTTCGCGCCCGAGAAATGCGGGACGACGAAACGCATATAGAGTTCATAGGATTTCTTCGTCTGTTCCCAGTCCGCCCAGTCATGCGCCTGGTGGAGGAAGCCGCCGAACTGCCCCTGCTTCTCGCGCAATTGCTCGAGCACCTTGATCGCGTCGTCCGGCGTGCCGATGACGATATGGCCCGAATCGAGCATCACATCGACCGGATCGCGGCTGCCGAAATCGCCGTAGCGCCCAGGGGTCAGCGTGCGGGCATATTCGATATATTTCGCGAGCCCGAAGCGGACATTCTCGCGCGCTTTCTCGCGGGTTTCGGCGATGTGCATCGGGCCCATCAGGCGCAGCTTGTTGCGGTTCATGATGTTGCCATGCTCGGCCGCCGAATCCATCGCGACCTTCCAGTTGACGTCGAGCACGTTGAACCCGCCGCGCGGATCGGTCGCGGCGACGCACAGCATCATCAGGTTGTGCTTGCCCGCGAGCCTGCCGCCGGACGGCGTCGCCGCGCTGGCCACTGCGATCTCGGGGCGGGGCTGGGTATAGGGCATCAGATGCACGCGGGCGTTGACCAGATTATACCATTCGGTCTTCTCGGTGACCGTCTCGCCGTCGAGCAGGCGCAGGATCACGCCGAGCGCCTCGGCCATGCGATCGCGCTGCGTCTTGGGATCGATGCCGAGCATCGCCGCGTCCGACACGAGCAGTCCGGGGCCGAAGCCGAACATCACCCGGCCGCGCGTCTGGTGGTCGAGCTGGATGATGCGGTTCGCGACCATCAAGGGCTGGTGATAGGGCAGCGAGATCACGCCGGTGCCGAAGCGCAGCGTCTTCGTCCGCTCTGCGGCGGCGGCGATGAACAGTTCCGGGCTGGCGATCGTCTCGAAGCCGCCCGAATGATGCTCGCCGATCCAGGCCTCGTCGAAGCCGAGTCTGTCGAGCCATTCCATCAGCTCGAGATCGCGGTGGATCAGGCTGTTGGGATTCTCGTCGACGGGGTGGAGCGGCGCGAGGAAGATGCCGTGGCGCATGCTGGGGTTCGACATTGGGACCGACCGCTCCTGTTCACCGACTCACGCGTGCGCCTTCGACAGCGATCTTCGCGCCATTTCGGGGGAATTCATACCAAGCATTCTTGTGCTGTAAAATGGAATATATCTCATAATGCAAACTGGCGAACGCATCAGAGATCGTCAGGGCCGGCAATGATGGCGCGATCGTGCAGGTCGCCGATGGTGCCCGAGGAGAGGCCGAGCAGGCCGGCGAGCACGGCATCCGTATCCTGCCCCAGCACCGGGCCGGATGCCGGCGGCACGGCGGCGACGCTGGAAAAATCGATCGGGGTCCGCGCGGTGAGCGTCGTGCCGAGCGCGCGGTGATCGACCTGAGCGAACATCGGGTTGGCGGGCGAGACGCGGGGGTCTTCGGCCAGCATTTGGTCGACATCCTGATAAGGGCCCCAGCAGGCGCGGGCGGCGTCGAGACCGGCGCGCGCCTGGTCGAGCGTGCGGGCGTCGAACCAGGGGCGGAGCCAGGCGAGGATCGCCTCGCGCGCGTCGAACCGGTCGGCCTCCAGCGCGAGATCGACGCCCTGCGCCTGTTCGTGCGCGGCGACCATATCGGCGATGCCGGTGGCGCGCACCAGAGCCTGCCACTGGCCGGCGCTGATCGCCGCGACCATCAGCCGGCGACCGTCCGAGGTCGCGAAATCATGGCCGAACGCGCCGTAGATGTGATTGCCATGCCGTCCCCGCGCGGCACCGTTGATCTGGCGCTCAGCGAGATAGCCGAGATCGCTGACCACGGCGAAGGCGACATCCGACAGCGCGATGCGGAGGCGCTGCCCTTCGCCGGTCAGGCGGCGATGGCGCTCGGCGGCGAGGATTGCGGTCGCCATGCTCATGCCGGCGAGCAGATCCCAGGCGGGGAGCACGTGGTTGACCGGATCGGTCGATCCGGCAGGCCCGGTGATGCCGGGAAAGCCGGCCGCGCAGTTCACCGTGTAATCGAGCGCGGTCGAGCCGTCGTGATTGCCCAGGATCGTCGCCATGATCAGGTCGGGGCGGTGGGCGCGCAGCGCTTCGTCGGCGAGCCAGCCGGTCGCGGGCAGATTGGTCGCGAAGATGCCGCCATGCTCGCCGGGCGCGGCGATGATCGCCTGGGCCAGCTCGCGGCCCTCCTCGCTGCGGATATCGATGCGGACCGATTTCTTGCCCTTGTTGAGCCCCGCCCAATAAAGGCTGCGGCCCGAGGCGGCGACCGGCCAGCGGCGATAATCGAGCCCGCCGCCGATCGCGTCGATGCGGATCACCTCGGCGCCCAGCTCGGCCAGCGTCATCGTCGCATAGGGGCAGGCGATGAACGCGGCGCATTCGGCGATGCGCAGGCCGTGCAGGATGCCGGGCATTCGCGTTCTCTCCCTCGAATTCCGGCCCGGCATAACAGCAGCGCGGGCGCGCGCGGCAGAAACTTTGTCATGCCGGCTTCGAGAATTCGTCATTGTCGCCGGGCGCGGGGCGCATGCTAGTCCTGCGGACCATGGAGGTACCGATCGATCCCGAAATCCTCGTGGCGCGCGCGCTGCAGGCCGCGGCGGTGCCCGCCTTCGACATGATGACGATGCCGCCCGCCGAGGCGCGCGCGCTGCTGAACCAGGCGGCCGCGGTGTTCAACGACGGGTTGCCCGACATGGCGCGCGTCGAGGATCACCGGGTCGATGGCCCGGGCGGACCTGTCCGGCTGCGCGTCTACACGCCGCAGGACGTGTCGGCGCAGGGCGGTATCTTCTATCTCCATGGCGGCGGCTGGTTCGCCTGTGATGTCGACACGCATGATCGCATGCTGCGCTTGCTGGCGCAGCAAAGCGGGGCGGTGCTGTTCAGCGCCGACTATCGGCTCTCGCCCGAGCATCCCTTTCCCGCGCCGCTCGACGATGCGGCAGCGGCCTGGGACTGGATCGAGCACCATGCGGCGGAGCACGATGTCGATCCGGCGCGCATCGCCTTTGCCGGGGATAGCGCGGGGGCGAACCTTGCTCTGTCGTTGGCGATCCGCCTGCGCGATGCGGGGTGGACGATGCCGCTGGGCTGCGCGCTGCTCTATGGCTGTTTTGCCCCGGCGCTCGACACCGACAGCGCGCGGACCTTCGGCGCCGGGGGTTACGGCCTGACGGCGGAGCGCATGGCCTGGTATTGGCGCAATTATCTCGGGGCCGCGCAAGATGTGCCGCCTGTCGGGGCGACGCCGCTCTATGCCGATCTGGCCGGGCTGCCGCCGATCTTCCTCGGAATCGCGGAGGCCGACACGGTGGCGGACGACAGCCGGTTGCTGGCGGAGAAATTGCGTGCCGCCGGCGTGCCCGTGGAGCTGCTGCTGTGGCCCGGCGCGGTGCACGGATTCCTGCAGATGACGCGCGACGTGGCGCTGGCGCGGCGCGCGGTCGGGGACGTGGCCGAGGTTATCGCGAACTGGGTGGGCTAGAGATTCTTCAACGCCTCGCGCGTCGACAAGGCGCTCAGTCGCTCCGCATTTGCCGCGACGTAGCGCGACACCTCGGCGGGATCGGTCCAGGCATATTGCCGCAGCGCCCAGCCGATCGCCTTGCGCAGGAAGAACTCCTTCGATCCGAGCGACGGCTCGATACAGGCATAAAGGAAGTCCAGGTCGGTCGCGGCCTTGGCCTTGATCTGGCAGAGGATCGCGCTGCGCCGTTTCCAAAGATTGTCGTCCACGCTCCAGGCCAGCATGCGCTGCTTCATGTCGGCGGGATCGTTCCGGAGAATCTCCCACAATCGCTGCGTGGCGATGGCGTCGATATAATCCCACCACGCGCCGGCGACGATCATCTCCTCGTACATGTCGAGGGCATCCAGGCGCTGGAATTGTTTCGCCGCCCGCACGCCGGTCAGCTCGATCGCCGCATAGCGCTCCTCGCGAAAGCGCGCGCCGCGCCAGATCGCCAGCACGTCATGTTGCCAGGCGCCGGTGTCGGCATAGCGCAGCTCGGCGAAGACCTCGCTGCAGACCTTGCGGAGCGGAACCGTCGAGACGCCCAGATAGGGCATGGCGGATTTCATATAGGCCTGCATGCCGGGCGCGCGGGCGGGATCGGCGACGGCCGCCAGACGGCCATGGATCTGGTCGGCGAGACTGCTCATGCCCGGACGATACCGGCTCCGGCGTTGCCGGGACAGGTACCAGAGCATTTTGACGATGATACCCGTCGGACATGTAATCCCTTTACTTCCCCGGCGAAGGCCGGGGTCCAGTTGGGAAACAGAAGGAAACGGGCGACGCGGCTCGTCACGAGCCTCCCCCAACTGGGCCAGCATCCGACCCGATGCTCCTTCGTCGGGGAAGATGAAAACTACTTATCCGAAAGGGACAGGCACCGATCAAGTCCGGGGCCGACCGAGGAAAGGCGATTCCAGCTAACCGAGTCTTGCACCAGGTCGTGACCCCATAACGGGAAGGTATGAAAGTGGTGGAAAGCGGACCTAAGCTCGCCCCTGACCTAAGATCGTTGAGAGTTCCTGGAGTCCAGAGGGTACATACTCCCAAAAGGCCGACATTTCGCTCGGAAACCGCTCTCGCATTTCAGCGAGTACCGGCGCCGCGCTCGGTTCAGACAACCGCATGAGCCAGCGTTCCAACGGCATTCCTGCTCGCGCCGCACCGCACAGCACACTCTCGGCGTCCGTGCCGATCCAGCCGTCGTCCGCTTCAGTCAAATCACTCGCGAGCGCTTGTTCAAACCAGGCATCGACGAACTGTTCTACGGCGTGTTGCTCGTTCGGCGCCCACGACCGCCAACCTGCGAGTGGCAGCTTACCCAGCACGATTTCGGGATCGTTGGCGTTTCCGGCGTCATAAACCGACACGTCCAGGATACGCGGCAGCAAGTATCGAAAGTCTTGCTTGTCGCCGATCGTCAGGAAAACTCCGGATACATAGCGCCAGAGCGCATGGCCGGAAATCTGTCGCAAAGGGGTAGTGAGCAGAACGTCAGTACCACGTGTCGAGATGCAGCATGGGCAGCCTTCAATCACCGACGGGGGCGGCAAATCAAACGTGCTATAGACTGTTTCCAGTGCTGCGCGAACGCGCTTGCTCGCTTGATGTGAGGCCGCGTCGTTCACCGGTGGCAGAATGTCGGAAAAAGAGGGTCACTGCAACGCCGTAGCGAGAAGGGAGGCCCGCTTGTGGGCGCTTGTCGCCTGTCGGGTTTTCCTGCCCGATAGCTGCCAGTCCGGTTTAGGGCGGTCCCGTGCGGCGCGGTGGATCGGAACGGCGAAAAGTGGTGGTTAGCTGCCGTTCAAAAGCCGATGTTCATGCCCTCTTGGAGCAGTTTGCCAGTTTGCGCGCTGTAGCAAACGAAATAGCTGCCCGTGCCGTCGGCTTGAGTTGAGCGAAGCTCTACGCAATCCCGATCGCCCCAATGCATCACGATCGGGAAATTCTTCGATGCGGCCGCCAGCATCTTTGCCTGCAATGCGTCCCGCCGCGCACGATCGACCAGGGGACCGTCGCCGGGTCCAACTAGCGGCCGCATTGCCAGTGGATATAGGTAACCAATCGAAGCGATTGCGACCGCCAAAAGAGCGGCAAGGATAATCACGACGACTTGATTTGATTTCCACACGTTCGCCCTGTGACAGCACCGGTGTATGTTCGCAATTGGAGCGCTTGCCGCCTGTCTGGTTTTCCTGCCCGATAGCTGCCAGTCCGCTTTAGGACGATCCTGTGCAGCGCGGTGGATCGGAACGGCGAAAAGTGGTGGATAGCTGCCATTAGGTATCTACAGTCCAGACCTGCGTTCCGATCGGCACCTCCGCTTTCGTCACGCCCCGGAGCATACAGACCCACCGATATTCCTTTGGTGGGGGAGACTGAAACATATGCTCAAGTGTGAGATCGGCATGGTGCTCCGATCCGCCCGGTATCTTGAGCAAAACCGGGAACTGTCGCGGTCCAGCATACTCGGCCTGTAATGGACCGGGAACTACGATCAGACCTCGTTGTGTGATGTCGAACGCGTCTTCGACGGTAAGGAATATCTCGGCCACGAAACTATCCTACCTTCGCCGGCGAGCGGCCGCTACTGGGGCGGCTCCTGCCCGCCTGCTATCGCTGTCGGTACGGCCCGGTCTGGTGGCATACGGTCGACCGCCGGACCCTAAACATTTGGCGATTACGCAGTTTACAAACCTATCGTGGCTGCAAGGACAAGAAGGCAGGCAAGCGCCAGCAGCCCCAATGCCCATCTCCATAGAAAGGTCATAGCAAAGCCAACCATGAATCCGAGAATCCCGCCGGGGAGCCAGCCGAGTCCAAAGCCGAACAAAAAGCCGTAACAATACATGCAATAAATCCACGCGACGATGAATGCTATAATCCCCGCCAGCGCGCCTATGCCTTGGTCGACTTCCGAGACTTCGCTCACTCCGGCTTCTCCATCGGCTTATGCTTGACCAGCTTCCCTAGCCGCTCCCCGCGCTTAGGGTCGTCGGATGGGTTAGCAAGTTCAGGCATCTCGGGATTAAGCCACGTTGTAGCAATGACCGCAACTGGGTCGGTAACAGAATGGCTGCTGTTATGTGTCTACGGGCTACCGCAGTTCGAAACGGCGCAGCTTGCCGGTGACGGTCTTGGGCAGCGCCTCGATAAAGACGATCGCGCGGGGATATTTATAGGGCGCGATCACCGCCTTCACATGCGCCTTCAATTCTTCCGCCAGCGCATCGTCGCCGGTCCAGCCGGGCGCGAGGACGATGAAGGCCTTTACGAGCTGGCCGCGCGTGTCGCAGGGCGCGCCGATCACGGCGCATTCCTGCACGGCCGGATGCGCGTAGAGCGCATTCTCCACCTCGGGCGCGGCGATGTTGTAGCCCGACGAGACGATCATGTCGTCGGAGCGCGCGACGTACCAGAAATAGCCGTCCGCATCGAGGCGGTAGGTGTCGCCGGTGACGTTCCAGCCGTCCACCACATAGGCCGCCTGCCGGTCGTCGGCGAGGTAGCGGCAGCCGGTGGGCCCGCGTACCGCGAGCCGCCCAATGCCCTCCGAAAGCGGCCGATCGTCCGGATCGAGCAGGCAGGCGACATAGCCGGGCACCGCCCTGCCGGTCGCGCCGGGGCGGATATCGTCGCCCGAGGCCGAGATGAAGATGTGCATCATCTCGGTCGCGCCGATGCCGTCGATGATGCCGATCCCGGTAGCGTCGCGCCATGCCCGCCAGGTTGCCTCGGGCAGATGCTCGCCGGCCGAGACGCAGGCGCGCAGCCCCGCGATCGGGGCGCCGCCGGCCAGCGCAAGCATTGCCTTATAGGCGGTCGGCGCAGTGAACAGGGTGGTGACGCCGTGGCGGGCGATCGCCTCGACCAGCACCCTGGGGGTCGCCTGTTCGACCGTGACCGCCGTGCTGCCGGAGCGGAAGGGGAAGATCAGGGTCGCGCCGAGCCCGAAGGTGAAGCCGATCGGGGCCGAGGTGCAGAAGACGTCGCCGGGCGACGGTTTCAGGATGTTGCGGGCGAAGGCGTCGGCGGGGGCGAGCACATCGCGGTGGAAATGGACGCAGCCCTTGGGCCGGCCGGTGGTGCCTGAGGTGAAGGCGATCAGCGCGGGATCGTCGGCGCGGGTGTCGGCGGGGGCGACGCCGGGCGCGACCGTGGCGAGGCGCTGTTCCAGCGCTCCGTCGCCAAAGTCGCCATGATAGACCAAAGTCGACCTGACGCAGCCGACCCGGGCCGCCGCTTCGGTGAAATCGGCGAGGCAGCGCGCATCGACGATCGCATGGCTTGCCTCGGCCTTTTCGAGCACCGCGACGATCTCGACCGGGCGCAGCATCGGCATGGTCGTCACCACCACGCCGCCCGCCTTCAGCACGCCGAGCCAGGCGGCGAACAGCATCGCGCCATTGGGGCCGCGCAGCAGCACCCGGTTGCCGGGCACCAGCCCTTCCTCCTCGACGAGCAGCCGCGCGATCCGGTCCGACAGGTCCTTCAGCGCGGCATAGCTCCAGGCGCCGGCATCGTTGCGCACCGCGATCCGATCGCCGTCGCCGGCCGCCACGGGCCGGTCGATCAGCTCGACGGCGGCATTCAGCCGTTCGGGATAATGAAGTTCGGGCCGGTCGAACAGGAACAGCGGCTGGCGCTCGGGCGGGGGCAGCCGATCCGCGACGAAGCGATCGGCCGGGCCGGTCACGGCACGACCGCTATGGTTTCGATCTCGACCTTCGCCGCGCGCTCGACCAGCGAGACGACCTGCATCACCGCCATCGCGGGGTAGTTCCTGCCCATCAGCTCGCGCCAGAGCGCGCCGATCGCGGCGAGATGCGCGACATACTCGTCGCGGTCGGTGATGTACCAGGTCATCCGGACGATATGCTCCGGGCCCGCGCCGCCCTCGCCGATCACCGCCAGCGTGTTGACCAGTATCTGGCGGAGCTGGCCGACCAGATCGGGCGCCACGATCGTCTCGGCCGCATCCCAGCCGATGATCCCGCCGGTGAAGATCATCCGCCCTTCCGCGGCGATGCCGTTGGCATAGCCTTTCGGCCGAGGCCAGCCGGGCGGGAGCAGGGTGCGGTGCGCGCCGGCCATCGCCTCAATTCCCCTCGAACACCGGCGCACGCTTCGCGGCGAACGCCTCGAACGCGCGGGTGAAATCCTGCGTCTGCATGCAGATCGCCTGGGCCTGCGCCTCCATCTCGATCGCGACGTCGAGGCTGACCGACCATTCCATGTTGAGCTGGGTCTTGGTGATGCCGTGCGCGAAGCCCGGCCCGGCGGCGATCGCGCGCGCCGTCGCCATCGCCTCGTCGATCAGCGCGGACGGATCGACCAGCCGGTTGTGGAAGCCCCAGCGCTCGCCTTCCTCGGCCGACATGGTCCGTCCCGAGAAGAGCAGCTCGGACGCGCGGCCCTGGCCGATCAGCCGGGGCAGGATCGCGCACGCCCCCATGTCGCAGCCCGCCAGGCCGACCCGGGTGAACAGGAAAGCGGTCTTCGCCGCCGGCGTCGCGAGGCGGATGTCGGATGCCATGGCCAGGATCGCGCCGGCGCCAACGCACACCCCGTCGATCGCGGCGATGATCGGTTGCGGGCAGCCGCGCATCGCCTTGACCAGATCGCCGGTCATGCGGGTGAAGGCGAGCAATTCGGGCATGGCCATTGCGGTCAGCGGCCCGATGATCTCATGGACGTCGCCGCCCGAGCTGAAATTGCCGCCCGCGCCGGTGAGCAGCACGGCCCTGACCTCGGGCGCATAGGCCAGCGCGCGGAAGCAGTCGCGCAGCTCGGCATAGGAAGCGAAGGTCAGCGGATTCTTGCGCTCGGGCCGGTCGAGCGTGACGGTCGCCACGCCGGCATCGAACGCCCAGCCGAAATGCACCGGGGCGAAGGTCTCGGGCGCGAAAGTCTCGGGATTCATGCTTGCGTCTCCTCGACGGCGATCGATGTCTTCAGCTTGCCGAGCAGCGCGAACAGCTGCTCGCGCTCGGTGCGGCCGAGGCCGGCGAGCATCGCGTCGATCCAGCGATGATGCTCCTTGGCCATGTCGGCGAAATGCGCGGCGCCCTTCGGCGTCAGGCGGACGATCGAGGCGCGGCGGTCGTCGGGCGACGGCGTCAGATCGACCAGCCCGTCGGCCTTGAGCGCCTGGACGAGCGCGGTGACATTGCCCTTCGACACCAGCAGCGCCCGCGACAGCGCGCCCATCGTCATCGTGCCCGCCCGATCGAGCGCGGCGAGGATGTCGAAACGGGGCAGGGTGGAATCGAACCGGTCGTCGAGCCGGCGGCGGACGCGCTTCTCGATCACCATCGTGCAGGACAGCAGCCGCAGCCAGAGCCGCACGCTCGACCGGTCGTCGAGTATGCCGTCATGCTTTTCGCGGATGCCGGCGGCGCTCATCCGGTCTCGCCCCCGTCGACCGCGATCGCCTGGCCGGTGACCGATCCCTGCTCGGGCAGGCACAGCCACAGCACGGTGCTCGCCACCTCGCGCGGATCGATCAGCCGGCCCTGCGGATTGAACCGCGCCAGATCCGCCCGCGCCTGTTCGGCGGTGCGCCCGGTCTTCTTCATGATGATGTCGGCGGCGCCTGCGACCAGATCGGTATCGGTGAAGCCGGGGCAGACGGCGTTGAAGGTGAGCGGGGTCTTCGCATATTCGGCGGCGAGCGCGCGCATCAGCCCGACCGCGCCGTGCTTCGCCGCGACATAGGGCGCGACATAGCCATAGCCCTTGAGCCCCGCGGTCGACGCGATCGTGACGATCCGGCCTTCGCCCGCCTGGATCATCCCGTGCAGCACTTCCTGCGTGCAATGGAACAGGGCATCGAGATTGACCGCCATGGTCTGCCGCCAGCTTTCGGCGGTGACCTTGGCGAAGGGCGCGCTCGGCGCGGTGCCGGCATTGTTGACGAGGATGCTGATCCGGCCGTTCCTGTCGCGCGCGGCGCCGATCGCGGCCTTGACCCGATTTTCGTCGGTCACGTCGGTGGTGGTGAAGAAGATGCCGGGAAAGCCCTGGGCGGCGAGCGCGGCGGCGGTTTCCTTCAATGGCCCGACGCGGCGCCCGATGATGCTGACCTTCGCGCCTTCGCTTGCGAGCGCGTGCGCGATCGCCGCGCCGATACCGGTGCCGCCGCCGGTGATCAATGCATGGTGGCCGGCGAGCTTCATGGCTTTTCCTCCGCGGCGCGTTGCAGGATGCGGGCGAGCTGTTCCTGGCCGGCGAGATAGGGCGGCGGCACGAACGTCCCGCGATAGCCGGCCGCCGCCGCTTGGCGCAGCGTCCACATCGGATCGATCAGATGCGGCCGGGCTAGCGCGATCAGGTCGGCGCGCCCTGCGGCGAGGATCGAATTGGCGTGATCCGCCTCGTAGATATTGCCCACCGCCATGGTCGCGAGCTTCGCCTCGTTGCGGATGCGATCGGCAAAGGGCGTCTGGAACATGCGGCCATAGACCGGCTTCGCCTCGGCCCAGGTCTGGCCGGCCGACACGTCGATCAGGTCGGCGCCCGCTTCGGCAAAGGCGCGGGCGATCTCCACCGCGTCGGCCGGGGTGACGCCGTCCGCGCCCGCCCAGTCGTTCGCCGAGATGCGCACCGCCATCGGTCGTTCGCCGGGCCATGCCGCGCGCATCGCGGCGAAGACCTCGAGCGGGTAGCGCAGGCGGTTGGCGAGGCTACCGCCATAATCGTCGCTGCGCCGGTTTGTCAGCGGGGTGATGAAGGACGACAGCAGATAGCCGTGTGCGGCGTGGAGCTCGATCATGTCGAACCCGGCCTCAATCGCCATCCGCGTCGCGGCGACGAACTGGTCGCGCACTGTGTCCATATCGGCGCGCGTCATCGGCGCCGGCTGCTGATTGTCGGGTCCCCAGGCGACATCCGAGGCGGCGAGCAGCGGCCAGTTCCCCTCGACGAGGGGCGCGTCCATCCCCTCCCAGCCGAGCCGGGTCGATCCCTTGCCGCCGCTATGGCCGAGTTGAAGGCAGAATTTAGCGCGGCCGTTCGCATGGACGAAATCGACGATCCGCCGCCAGCCCGCGACATGCGCGGGTGCGTACAGGCCGGTGCAGCCCGGGGTGATCCGCCCCTCGGCCGAGACGCAGGTCATCTCGGTATAGACGAGCCCCGCGCCGCCCTGGCCGCGCGTGCCGTAATGGACGAGGTGGAAATCGCCCGGCACGCCGTCGACCGCCGAATAGGTCGCCATCGGCGAGACGACGATGCGGTTCTCCAGCACCATGTCGCGCAGCCGGAACGGCGCGAACATCGGCGGCACCGCGTCCTCGGTCGGCGCGCCCGATGCCTTGCCATGGAACCAGCGCTCGACGCCTTCGAGCCAGCCCTTGTCGCGCAGCCGCAGATTCTCGTGGCTGATCCGCTGGCTGCGCGTCAGCAGCGCATAAGCGAACTGGATCGGATCGAAATCGAGATAGCGATCGAGCGTCTCGAACCATTCGGTCGAGTTGCGCGCCGAATTCTGCAGCTTGAGCACCTCGATCGAGCGCTCGGCCTGATATTCGGCCAGCGCGTCGTCGCGCGCGAGACCGGGGCGGTTGAGCACCTCGGCCAGCTTGATCGCATCCTCCAGCGCCAGCTTGGTGCCCGAGCCGATCGAGAAATGCGCGGTATGCGCGGCGTCGCCGAGCAGCACGGTCCTGCCGTCATGCCAGCGCGCGCAGATGATCCGCGGGAAATTGAGCCACGCCGCCGAGCCGACCAGATGGCCGGCATTGGACATCAGTTCATGGCCGTCGAGATACTTCGCGAACAGTTTTTCGCCGAAGCGGCAGGTCTCGTCCTGCGTCATCCGGTCGAGCCCGAGGCCGCGCCAGGTCGCCTCCGAACATTCGATGATGAAGGTCGAGAGATCGTCGTCGAACCGGTAGGCATGCGCCCAGACCCAGCCGTGCGCGGTCTCCTCGAAGGCGAAAGTGAAGGCGTCGAACGCCTTGTGCGTGCCGAGCCAGACGAACTTGTTGGCGCGGATGTCCATATCGACGCCGAAGGCTTCGGGCTTCGCGCCGCGGATCCGGCTGTTCGCGCCGTCGCTGGCGATCACCAGGTCGCGATCGGCCCAGGCGGACGTATCGGCGCCGAAGTCGGTTTCGAAGGTCAGGATCACGCCCAGCGCGCGGGCGCGGTCCTGCAGGATCCCGAGCAGCTTCTTGCGGCCGATGCCGATGAAGCCATGCCCCGAGGACAGGATCGTCTCGCCGCGGATATGGACCGCGATGTCGTCCCAATGCGCGAAATTGTCGGCGATGATCCGGCCGCTGACGGGATCGTTCGCCATCAGATTCTCGACCGTCCGGTCGGAGAAGACGACGCCCCAGCCGAATGTGTCGCCCGCCCGGTTGCGCTCGACCACCTCGATCTCGCAACCGGGATCGCGCAGCTTCATCGAGATCGCGAAATACAACCCCGCCGGCCCGCCGCCCAGGCACGCAATGCGCAACGGAGATCGTCCCGACATAGTTTAAGTCTGAACTATCTCTCCGGTCTCGGCAAGGGCCGTTTTCCGGCCGCCGCTCAGTCTTCCAGGAACCGGATCCGCACCGGTTCCGATCCATATTGCGCATCGCGAATCCGGATCGCGGCGCGGACGCCATGCTCCTTCACGTCGGCGCGCCATTTCTGGCGGCCTGGGCCTTGCGACAAATGCGCGCGGGCGTCGGCCTCCAGCGCGAAACCCTGCGCCATCTTCGCGCCCGACAGGTCCATCGCGACGTTGACGATGCGCTTCTGCGCGGCGCTGATCTCCGGATCGAGGATCGCGATACGCTTCGCCAGCGCCTCGACCTCGGCGTCGAGCTCGGCCGCGGGGACGGCGTCCAGCACCATGCCGATGCGGGCGGCGTCCTTGCCGGTGACGCTGTCGCCGGTCAGCAGCAGGCGCTTCGCCCATTGCGGGCCGACATGGTAGAACCAGTAATTGACCGGCGGCGACCCGATGCCGCGCGCGCCGGGATGACCGATCAGCGCATCGTCCGCGGCGATCACGATGTCGCAGCACAGCGCCAGTTCCGCGCCGCCCGCCAGCGCGCGGCCCTGGATCTTGGCGATGACCGGCTTGTGGATCTCGGGGATGATCAGCATCTTCCCCATCTTGCGCTGCATCGTCCAGATATCGTCATCGAAGGTGCCGATGCGGCTGCGATACTTGCCCTCGGTATCGGCCTGGTTGGCCGGATTCGAGCCGAAGCCGAGATCATAGCCGGCGCAGAAATCCTGCCCCGCGCCCTGCAGCACGATGACATGCACGCTGGTGAGATCGTCCGCCTCGAGCATCGCGTCATGGACTTCCTGGATTAGCTCGGGCGAGAGCGCGTTGCGCTTCTCCGGCCGGTTCATCGTGATGGTCGCGATCCGATCCTTCACCTCGAAGGTGATGAAGTCCTCAGACTTCAGCCATTTCGCCATGAGCGTTCTCCATTGGAACTGAGGTGTCGGTGCGGACAATCAGCGCGTCCACCGCGATCGCGCCGTCGGGGCGGCAGATCACCGGGTTCACGTCGATCTCCGCGATGCGATCGGCCTGGTCGAAGGCGAGTTCGGAAACCGCAACGATGATGCGCTCGATCGCCGCGATGTCGACCGGTGCCGAACCGCGAAAGCCGGTGAGGAGCTTGTAGCCCTTGAGGCGGCGCAGCATCGCACCGGCCTGGTCGCGGTTCACCGGGGCCAGCTCCGCCGCTGAGTCCTTGATCAGCTCGACCATGATGCCGCCCAGGCCGACCACGATCATCGCGCCGAAGGTGGGATCGTTCTGCGCGCCGACGACGAGTTCGAGGCCCTTGGCGATCATCGGCTGGACGAGCACGCCGGCGATATAGGGCGCGGGCTCGACGCGCGCGGCGGCGGCGATGATCCCGGCATAGGCGGTGCGCACGGCGCGCTCGTCGGTGAGGCCGAGGCGGACGACGCCGGCCTCGGTCTTGTGCGGGATGTCGGGGGATTCGACCTTGAGCACGACCGGAAAGCCGAGCGCCGTCGCCGCGTCCACCGCCGCTTCCGCGCTGTGGACGACCAGGTCGCTGGCAACGGGCACGCCGTAGCTGGCGAGCACCGCCTTGGCCTCGCGCTCGGTCAGCCGGTCGCCGGCGACGCGGAGCAGCGCGCGGGCATCGGGGTTGTCGCCGGCGATACGGGCGCGGGGTGTCGGGACGGAGAGCGCGGCGGCCCAGTCATGCCAGGCCGCGAGCGTGCGGAAGCATTGGCCGGTCGAGCGGAACAGCGCGACGTGCGGGTCGGCCTCGCATTGCTCGGCGCCGGGGCCGCTGGTCCATTCGGACATCCAGGAGAGGCAGACCGGCTTGCCCGCCGCCTTGGCCAGTTCGGAGAACATCGTCACGTTGCGCGGAGTCATCGCCTCGCTGATGCTCGGCGCCATCACGACCAGCGCGCTGTAGGACGGATCGGCGAGCAGCGCCTCGGCACAGGCGGCATAGGAAGCAGGGTTGGTCGCGACCTGGGCAGTGATGTCGCACGGGTTGGTCGGCGATCCGAAATCGGGGACGTTCGCCTCCAGCACCGCGCGGGTTGCGGGCGCGGGGAGGGGCATAAGCACGCCCGCTGCCTCGGCCTTGTCGAGCGTGATGACGCAGGCGCCGCCCGAGGCCGCGACTGCCGCGACGCCGTCCGCCTTCGGTAGCCCGGCTTTCGCGAGAAAGGCGGCCATCGGATAGAGATCCTCGATATTGTCGGCCTTGATGATGCCGACCCGGCGATAGGCGGCGTCATAGGCCGCGTTCGATCCCGCCAGCGTCCCGGTGTGCGACATCGCCGCCTGGGCGGAGGCCGTGCCGGTCGCGATCTTGTACATCACGATCGGCTTGCCGGCGGTGCGCGCCGCTTCGCCGGCCTGGAGCAGGGGCTCGCCGTCTTTCAGCCCCTCGGCGATGCAGGTGATGACCCGGCAATCGGGATCGTCGGCGAGGTAGCTCAGATAGTCGCAGACATCGACATCGCAGCTATTGCCGGCGGCGAAGAAATGGCTGAACGCCCCGCCGCGTTCGGTCACCTGGGCAAGCGCCTGGCCGAGCCCGCCGGATTGCGAAACCAGACCGATCGGTCCCTGCCGTCCCGGTGACGCACCGTAGCGGCCCGAGAAACTAAGCCCGGCGCGCGACATATTGTTGATCAGCCCGAAGCAGTTCGGGCCGACGATGCGCATGTCCGCCGCGCGGCCGATATCGGCGATGCGCTGCTGGAGGGCGATGCGATCGGGGAGCGCGGTCTCGGCGAAGCCCGAGGCATAGATGATGCAGCCGCCGACACCCGCGACGGCGCACTGCGTCACCACCTGCTCGACCGCCTCCATCGGCACGGCGAGGACGACGCAATCCACCCGCTCGGGGATTTCGGCGAGGGTCGCGAAGCACTGAATGCCGTGGATCACGCCGCCATTGGGGTTCACGCCGTAGGTGCGGCCGCTGAAATGAGCGAGATTGGCGGCGGTGCGCGCGCCGAACGACGTCTCGGTGCGCGAGAGGCCGATGATCGCGACCGTCTCCGGCGCGATCAGGCGCTTCATTTCGGCATGGGTATAGACCGCGCGGCGCATCAGCGCAGGCCCGTCGGGATCTGGTTGAACGGCAGGCCCTTGTCGGCGCGGACATCGCCGGGCAGGCCAAGCACCCGTTCGGCGATGATGTTGCGCAATATCTCGTCGGTGCCGCCGGCGATGCGCTTGCTCGGCGCGTAGAGCAGGGCCTGTTGGAACCAGCCATTCATCGCCGCGATGTCCGGGTCGGATATCGCGCCGGCCATGCCGATCAGGTCCACGCCGAAGGTCGCGATCTCCTGCAGCTTGGGGGCGCTGACCAGCTTACCGATCGAATTCTCCGGCCCCGGCGCCTTGCCGCGCGACAGCGCCGTCTGCGAACGGAGGCGTGTGTATTTGAGCCCGGCACTCTGCACATACCAGCGCGCCAGCCGCTCGCGCACCGCGCTGTCGTCCACCGCGCGTTTGCCGTCGAGATCCACGCTGCGGGCAAGCGCGAAGATGTCCTCGAAATCGGGCCCCTCGGCGCGGCCGACGGTGAAACGCTCATTGGCGAGCATGGTCAGCGCGACCTTCCAGCCCTCGCCGACCTTGCCGAGCCGCTGGCTGTCGGGGATGCGGACATCGGTGAAGAACACCTCGCTGAAATTGGAGGCGCCGGAGATCTGGCGGATCGGGCGGATCTCGATGCCCGGCGCGCGCATGTCGACGATGAAAAAGGTCAGGCCCTGATGCTTGGGCAAATCGGGATCGGTCCGCGCGACCATCATGCCGAAATCGGCGAAATGCGCATAGGAGGTCCAGATCTTCTGGCCGTTGATCACCCAGTCCCCACCGTCCGCCACGGCGCGCGTGCGCAGCCCGGCGAGGTCGGAGCCGGCAGCCGGTTCGGAGAAGAGCTGGCACCACACTTCGTCGCCCATCAGCGCCGGGCGGGGATAGCGGGCGAGCTGCTCGGGCGTGCCGAAGCTCATCACGGTCGGCATCGCCATGCCGACGCCCTGGTTGAACACCGTGGTCGGCACGGCGTAGCGCTCTTCCTCCTGGCCGAAGATGATCTGCTGCATCGGCGTGCCTTCGCGCCCGCCAAATTCCTTCGGCCAGAGGATGCCGGCGAAACCCTTCTCGGCCTTGATCCGCTGCCACGCCCTGGAGGCGGCGACATCCTCGGGCGTCATCGCGCGGCTGGTAACGCGGCCCTGCTTGAGCGGCATATGCGCGTCGAGAAAGGCGCGGGCCTCGGCACGGAAGGCGGCTTCTTCGGGCGTGTCGCTGAAGTCCATCTCAGGCCGCCTCGTCCAGCCGGTCGATCAGCCGGTCGCGCCAATAGCGCGCGCTGCCCATGACCAGCGCCAGCTCGCGGGCGCGGCGGTAATAGAGGTGGCAGTCGGATTCCCAAGTGAAGCCCATGCCGCCATGCGTCTGGATATTCTCCTTCGCGGCAAGGCCGAACGCATCGATCGCGGCGAGCCGCGCGGCGGCGGCCGCGACGGGCAGTTCGGGCGCATCATTCTCCAGCGCCCAGGCGCCGTACCAGGCATTGGAGCGGGCAAGCTCGAGCGCGACATAGATGTCTGCGAGCTTGTGCTTGATCGCCTGGAAGGAGGCGATCGCGCGGCCAAAGGCGTAGCGCTCCCTGGCGAAGTCCACCGCGATATCCAGCGCGGCCTGTGCCCCGCCGACCTGTTCGAAGGCGGTGAGGATCGCGGTGCGATCGAGCAGGCGTTGCACATCGCTCCAGCCTTGCGCGCCATCGAGCCGTTCTGCCCTGGCATTGTCGAGGGTGAGGCGGATGCTGTGGCGGACGAGGTCCAGCGCCTCCAGCGGCTCGCGGGCGACGCCGGGCTGGTCGAGCTCGACGACCCACAGGCCGTCCCTGGCGACGACGACGCAGAGATCGGCGATGTCGCCGTCGATCACCGGAAGCTTCGTCCCGGTAAGGCCACTCGCGAAACTGGTGACGAGGGCAGCCTCGCGCGGATCGCCCATACCCTCCGCCAGCGCGAAACAGCCGATCGTCTCGCCGCTGGCGAGACCGGGCAGCCAGCGCTCGCGCTGCGCATCGCTGCCGAACAGCAGGATCGCCTCGGCTGCCTGCTGGATCGAGGAGGCGAAGGGCACCGGGGCAAGCGCGCCGCCGATCTCCTCGGCGATCATGCACAAGGCTTCGTACCCGAGCCCCGATCCGCCGAAGCGTTCCGGGATGGCGACGCCGAGCCAGCCCATCTCGCCGATCGACGCCCAGAATGCCCGATCGAACGGTACGCCGGCATCGACCGCCTGGCGCACGCTGCCGCGCGGAAAGCGATTGCGCAGGATCCTGCGGACCTCTTCGCGCATCAGCGTCACGTCTTCGGAAAAGTCGAAATTCATCGTCTGTCTGGCACCCGCCGCATCCTCGATCGGGCATCCGGCAAAGGCCGATGCGCATCAACCCGATATAATCTGATAGAGGCGTGATAATCTGTCATTTGGCAAGTCTTCCGAATAAACAATAAGCCGCGTGGGCACCGGACGGCCGGAAGAACAGGAGAGGGTGATGGGCTATCCCGAGCTGAAATTCCTGATCGGCGGGAAATGGCGTAGCGCCGCGCCCGGCGAAGAAGTGATCAATCCGTCCGATGGCACGGTCCTGGCGTCGCTGCCGCATGTCGGCCGGGGCGAGCTGGACGATGCCATTGCGGCGGCGGAGCGCGGCCTGAAGGCGTGGCGCGAGGTGTCGCCGGCCGATCGCGAGAAGATATTGCTGCGCGCTGCCGACCTGCTCGGCGAACGGCGCGAACGGATCGCCCACGCCATCGCGCTCGATCAGGGCAAGACGCTGGAGGAGGCACGCAGCGAGGTCGATATCGCGCGGGCGCGGATCGTGTGGGATGCCGGCGAGGGACGGCGGCTTTATGGCCGGATCATCCCGGCGCAGCCGGGCATGCGGAAAATGGCGCTGCGCTATCCGATCGGGATCGTCGCCGCCTTCACGCCGTGGAATTATCCGCTGGCTTCGCCGACGCGCAAGGTTGCGGGCGCCTTGGCGGCGGGATGCTCGATCATCCTGAAGGGCGCGGAGGAGACGCCGTCCGGGCCGATGGCGCTGGTCGAGGCGTTCCATGACGCCGGCGTGCCGGAGGGCGTGGTCAACCTCGTGTTCGGCAAGCCGGCGGAGATTTCCGACTATCTCATCGCGCATCCGTCGATCCGGCTGGTGACCTTCACCGGATCGGTGCCGGTGGGCAAGCATCTCGCCGAACTATGCGGGCGGCACATGAAGCCGGCGATCATGGAGCTTGGCGGCAATTCGCCGGTGATCGTGTGGCAGGATGCCGATGTCGACGCGCTCGGCGCGCTTGCCGCCAGGGGCAAGTCGCGCAACGCCGGTCAGGTCTGCGTCTCGCCGACGCGCTTCTTCGTGCACGATGCGGTCTATGAGCGGTTCGTCGAGAGTTTCGGCGTGGCGGCGTCTGCAATACGCGCCGGCAACGCGCTCGCCGAGGGCACCGAGAT
>NZ_JAQGLC010000126.1 GCF_028293085.1 Sphingomonas bacterium | reverse complement strand
GTAACGCTCTGATTTTTGACAACGGTTGCCGCATTATTAATTCTTATTTCATTGCCGCCTCCGTTATATGGGCCGCCGCCTTTTGAAGGATCGGCAGGTTGTGGGCCTGCGGTTGAATGTGGACCCGGACCGGGTGTGACATTGCCCGAGTCTAGATCTTTCATCGTTATTGTACCCTCAACAACGTAGGTTCCTTTGTTCCAAGCGGGATAAACTGCCAACCTATCTCTCCAATCTTTCATTTTCCTTGGATCTTCGATTGACCATGATTTACCGTCCTGCCGAGCCTTGTCATTGTCGAAGACCCTGTAGACCGTTATGGGCGTACTATCTCTCTCTCGTTTGTAAGCGTCATACAAACTGGTAGCGGCCATCCCAAATGCAGAGAGCTTAGATAGTGCTTCTGCTCCGGCCCAACGGGCGTTTTTGCTTGCGGTTTCAACGGCCTTGAATTACGGTGACAGTTTACTTAACCCCTTAACTCCGTTCTCGCTTGCGGTCCGCGCTTTGCTGGTGCGAGCTTGCGGCCGGTGCGTGCTTCCAGGGCCTCGATCCAGTCGGCGTCGCCGATCGGGCGCCCGATGCTCTCCGCCTTGCGCAGCGCGGCATAGACAGCCGCCTCGTCAATATCGTCCGCCAGGAACGCGGCAAAATCGTCGATGCGCTCGAGCGCCGGCGCGACGGTGACGAGCGCGTCGTCCTCCCCGGCGAGATGGGCGCGTGCGCTCGACCAGCCCCACTCCTCGGCGCGCTTCGCCAGGCGGGCGCGTACCGGATTGAGGCTGACATAGCGTAGCGCGTGGTGAAGATGCGCCTCGTCCATCGCCACCGAACCGAAGCGCCCCTGCCACAGATGCCCGGTCCGCCGGGCGCGGGCGTTGATATAGCCGGTATAGCGCCGGTGGAGATCGCCAAAGGTACGGCGCAGGCCGTCTTCATCGGACGGCACCACGATCGCATGGATGTGATTGGGCATCAGGCAATAGGCCCAGACCGCGCAGCCGGCCCGCGTCGCCGCCTCGGCGAAGAGATCGCGGTACAGTGCGTAATCCGCCTCCTCGAAGAAGGTTTGCGCGCGGCCGTTGCCACGCTGCGTCACATGATGGGGAAGGCCCGGGATCACGAGACGGGGAAGGCGTGCCATGAGGGCGGATATTATGGGAGTTTAGGGGTTAAGTAAACTGTCACCGTAATTTTTAGTAATTTTTAAACTGTCATAGTAATTAACGTCACCGTAATTCCTAAAGATGTTTTCCTATACGAGCACCCGATTTTATATATGAAGTAAGAAACAATTCATCATCAATTTGGATTATGCCCATGATTTCAGCCAGAGTAACCTCTCCAGTCGCAATATTGTCTATGTCATCATAAGAAAATTTTATAAATTTCAACATAGACAGTAGAGATTTATTCTCCTCTACTGGTCTATAAGAATAAATCTTGCCGCCTCCGCAAGAAATACCATCATTTATTTTGATATTTTCAACGATTATATCGATAGTATCGGGAAGCGAGACTCCATCTATATAAGTCTCAACGTCAAAAATATTAACGTATCGCAAGGTGCGGCTCATCATTTGTCCCAAACTTTGGATTACGGTGACGTTGCGTAATAATTGACTACTGATCTGCGTGAAAATACGTGACCACGCCGTCTGATTTTCGAACACGAACCTCTATCGGCCAATCCCATCCGTCGGGAATAATATCAATATCTACCTTCCATTCACTTCCATTATCGATAATTTTCTTTGCGCGCATATCTGAAATCTTCACGAGAGGTGATTGTTCATGAACATATCTGATCGCGATCTTTTCGGCTCTGGCGGGCGAGACGGATCCGGGGTCGTTCCTGGCGCAGGAAACAAGCACGGAACAAAGCAATAAGGCGAATAGCTGCGCTCCAGACAACAGGCGCGTCAGCATTTTCCTCATCCTCTCCAGCCCCAAGCACCCTCGCGATCTCGGGTAGCGGGATGCTACGAGTTCGCGTGCCGTGATGCCATGGTCGATGCACTCGAAGCGTACGTGAATGCTCGACCATGACCCTTGGGTCGCCTGTCGGTGCGGCCGGCGCGTATCGGATTAAGTGCTACTTAGCGCAGCCGCTCCGGCGCTAACCCCGCCCCGCCGCCACCGCGGCGTCGCTCGCCAGCTTGTCCGCGCGCTCGTTGTCCGGGTGCCCGGCATGGCCCTTTACCCAGAGCCATTCGATCCGGTGCGGTTTCGCGGCGTCGAGCAGCGCCTGCCACAGATCGGCATTCTTGACCGGCTGTTTCGCGGCAGTCTTCCAGCCATTTTTCTGCCAGCCTTTGATCCATTTGGTCAGGCCGTCCATCACGTAGCGGCTGTCGGTCGAGAGGGTGACGTGGCACGGGCGCTTGAGCGCGTTCAGGCCCTCGATCGCGGCGGTCAGCTCCATGCGGTTGTTGGTGGTCAGCTTCTCGCCGCCCGACAGCTCGCGCTCGCGCGTGCCCGAGCGGATGATCGCGCCCCAGCCGCCCGGTCCCGGATTGCCCTTGCACGCGCCGTCGGTGGCTATCTCGACCTTGGTCATCTCGGTCATGCGAAGCAGGCCGCGCCTTGCGCTTCATAGGCCTGGAGGCGGCGGAGATAGGCGAGGGGGTCCTTGCGGGTGACCATCGCGTCGGCCGGCGTGTTGAGCCAGTCCCAGGCGCGCGAGAGGAGGAAGCGTATACAGGCGCCCTTTGCCAGTTGCGGGAGCGCGGCGCGTTCCGCGGCGGTGAGGCCGAAGCCCTGTTGATAGCCCCGGATCAGCGCGCGGCCGACCGCGGGATCGATCGGATCGCCCTGCGCGTCGAACGACCAGGCTGAGTGCATCACCGCGAGATCGAAGGCGCGGATATCGGTGCAGGCGAAGTAAAAGTCGATCAGGCCGGTGACGGCGTCGCCGCGCATCAGGACATTGTCGGGGAAGAGATCGGCGTGGATCGTGCCGACCGGGAGATCGGCGGGCCAGGCGGCGAGGACCTGGTCCAGCGCGCCGCCGACCCGGTCGTACAGGCCGGGCACGATCCCATCGAGATCGCGGCCGCAGCGATCGAACAGCGGCCGCCAGGTCTCGACGCCCATGGAATTGGCGCGGACGAGCGGGAAATCCACGAGATCGCCATGCATCCTGCCCATCGCGGCGCCCGCCGACCGGGCCTGGGCCGCGGTCGGGTGCGAGACCGAGACGCCGGTCAGGAACTCGATCAGGCAGGCGGGCCGCCCTTCGAGCTGGTGGATCGCGGTGCCGGCGCGATCGGGCAAAGCGCGGGGCACGGGATTGCCGCGCCCGGCGAGGTGATCGAGCATGGCGAGGAAGAAGGGCAGGTCGCCCGCGCTCACGCGTTTCTCGTAGAGCGTCAGGATGAAGCGGCCCTGCGTCGTATCGACCAGGTAATTGCTGTTCTCGACGCCCTCGGCGATGCCCTTGACCGAGACGAGCTCGCCATGATCGAAGCCCGAGAGGAAACCGCCCAGCGCTTCGGCCGAGACCTGGGTGTAGACGGCCATCGCGGTTACGCGGCGGCGGCTTCGAGGCCGCGGGGCAGCTTGAAGGCGATCGTTTCGCGAGTCGTCTCGACCTCGAATTCGGCAACCTCGAAGCGCTCGGACAGCTTCGCGACCAGCTCGCGCACCAGGATTTCCGGCGCGGAGGCGCCGGCGGTGACGCCGAGCGTTTGGACGCCCTCGAGAAAGGCGAAATCGAGATCCGCGGCGCGCTGGATCAGCCGCGCCGGCGTGCCCTCGCGCTCCGCGACCTCGACGAGGCGGACCGAATTGGACGAATTGGGCGCGCCGATCACCAGCATCGCATCGCAGGCGGCGGCGATCTTCTTGACCGCCGACTGGCGATTCGAGGTGGCGTAGCAGATGTCCTCGCCGCGCGGCGCCTGGATCGCGGGGAAGCGGCGGTGCAGCGTCGCGACGATATGGGCGGTATCGTCGACCGAGAGCGTCGTCTGGGTGAGGAAGGCGAGATTGTCGGGATCGGCGGGCTGCAGGCGCTCCGCATCCTCGACCGTCTCGACCAGGGTCATGTTGCCGTCGGGCACCTGGCCGAAGGTGCCGATCACCTCGGGGTGCCGCGCATGGCCGATGAAGATGATGTGGCGGCCGGCCGCGACGAGCCGCTCGGCCTGGCGGTGGACCTTGGAGACGAGCGGGCAGGTGGCGTCGAGATAGGAGAGGCCGCGCTCCGCCGCCTTGTGCGGCACCGCCTTGGGCACGCCGTGCGCGGAGAAGACGACGGGGACGCCGTCCGGCACTTCGTCCAGCTCCTCGACGAAGATCGCGCCCTTGTCGCGCAGGCTGTCGACGACGAACTTGTTGTGGACGATCTCGTGCCGGACATAGACCGGCGCGCCATATTTCTCGATCGCGAGCTCGACGATCTGGATCGCGCGGTCGACGCCGGCGCAAAAGCCGCGGGGCGCCGCGATCAGCAATTCAAGCTTCGGTTTCGGCAGGTCGGTCATCGCAGGTGGCTCTACGCGATTGCTTGCGTGCGCGAAAGCCGGTTCCTATGGTGCGCGCCGTTCCGGGGCCGGTGCGTGCGAGCGCGAGGCCCCTTCCTGTGTGATAAGGTGCGTGTGCCCGTGACAGCCCGGAAATTTGCCGTTCCCGCCATCCTGATGCTGCTTGCGGGGGGGTGCTCCACCACCGGCGAGATCGACGAAACCGGCGGTATCACCGCGATCCGATCGGCCTGTCCGACGGTCGCGGTGCCCGCCGGCACGGGCGACATCACCCTGTTCGACCCGCCCGCCAGCCGCACGGCGGCGGCGATCGACGTGGCGGCGGTGCTGACCAATGTCCGCTCGACCTGCGCCGATGCGACCGACGATATCGTCACCACGGTGAGCTTCGACATTCAGGCGCGCCGCGCCGCGTTCGATGCGCCGCGCGATGTCGACTTCCCCTATTTCATCACCGTGGTGCGCGGCGGCAGCGCGGTCATCGCGAAGCGCGTCGGCCATGTCACGGTGCATTTCAACGCCGGGCAGGACCGCGCCTCGGCGAGCGGCCAGGCGACCAGCACGATCTCCCGCGCCGCGGCGACCCTGTCGGACGATGTCCGCAAGAAGCTGACTGAGAAGCGCAAGGCCGGCGGCAGCGACGCCGCGGTCGATCCGCTGACGCGGCCGGAGATTCGCCAGGCGGTGCTGCGCGCGACGTTCGAGGCGCTGGTCGGCTTCCAGCTGACCGACGACCAGCTGAAGTACAACGCCACGCGGTGACCGAGGTCCCGGCCTTTGCGCTGCTCGCAGGCAAGGCCCGGTATCTCGCGCGCGGCGCGGCGAGCGCGATCGCCAAATCTCCCGTCCCGGGGCCGGTGAAGATCGGTTTCCTGGGGCTGGAAGGCGACGAGCAGGCGGACCTGCGCGTCCATGGTGGCCCGGACAAGGCGCTGCATCACTATCCGCATGACCATTATGCGTTCTGGCGCGAGGCGCGTGCGGGAGAGCCGTTGCTCGCCGGGCTCGGCGCGTTCGGCGAGAATATCGCGACGCTCGGCCTGCTGGAGGATTCGGTCTGCATCGGCGACCGGTTCCGGCTGGGCAGCGCGCTGATCGAGGTCAGCCAGGGGCGGCAGCCCTGCTGGAAGCAGGGCGAGCGGCTGCACTGGCCGGCCTTGCCCGCGCTGATGGTCAGGGAACGCCGCAGCGGCTGGTATTACCGCGTGATCGAGGAGGGTCTGGCCGAGCCGGGCGATGCGCTTGCCCTGCTCGACCGGCCGCTGCCGGCGTGGACCGTCAGGCGGGTGTTCGGCCTGCTCATCGCGGGCGATCACCGCACCGACCCGGCCGCGCTGACCGACCTCGCCGGCATGGCAATGCTTTTTGCAGGCTGGCGCGCGCGGGCGGCCGAATTGAGGGCCTTAATGGCGAATAGCACCGCTGAGCCCGATTGACTCATATGCTGCGCCGCGTCACACCGGACGCGTCGATGGAGGGCAACCTTCATAGGCGCGCGCGGGAGAGACCCCGGACGTGGAAGCCCGCCAAAGCAATGCTTTGAACGGGCGTTCGTGATCCGGGGCGCCGAAGGAGCAACCGCCCCGGAATCTCTCAGGCACACCGGACCGCGCGGGCCTATCGACACTCTGGAAAGCGGCCTCGCGGCGTTCGCGCGGCCCACCGAAGGGGTAAGCTGCCTCGCACAAGCGGGGGGTGAAAGCTCTCAGGTTCCGTGACAGAGGGGGCGGCGGACCTGCGGCGCTGATGCGCCGTCGACGTCCGTTGCACTTCGACGGAGACCGGCATGAGCGACACCGAAGGCCCAGAGATCGAAATCCAGACATTGCCGCTCGATGCGTGGCACCGCGCGCGCGGCGGCCGCATGGTCGAGTTCGCCGGCTATCACATGCCCGTCCAGTATGAAGGCATCATGGCCGAGCATCTGTGGGTGCGGGAGTCCGCCGGCCTGTTCGACGTGAGCCATATGGGTCAGGTCGTCCTGTCCGGCGAGGGGCTGGACGAGGCGCTGGAGGCGCTGCTGCCGGCCGACGTGAAGGGCCTGGCGCTCGGCAAGATGCGCTATTCGCTGCTGCTCGCCGAGAATGGCGGGATCCTCGACGATCTCATGCTCAGCCGCTGGCCGGACAGCATCTACATGGTCGTCAACGGCGCGGTGAAATATGACGACATTGCGCATCTGCGCATGGAATTGCCCGACGAGATCACGCTCAACCAGCTCGACGAGCGGGTGCTGCTGGCGTTGCAGGGCCCCAAGGCGGCCGAGGCGCTGGCGCGGCACGTGACGGGCGAATATGGCCTCGACGCGCTGACCTTCATGACCGGCGGGCGCTTCGAGCTGGCGGGTGCCGAGTGCTGGATCAGCCGGTCGGGCTATACCGGCGAGGACGGGTTCGAGCTGTCGTTCGATGCGAGCGAGGCCGAGCGGATCGCCGACCTGCTCTGCGCGGAGCCCGAGGTGAAGCCGATTGGCCTCGGCGCGCGCGATTCGCTGCGGCTCGAGGCGGGGCTGCCGCTCTACGGGCATGATCTCGACACGGAGACCACCCCGGTGATGGCCGATCTCGGCTTCGCGCTGTCGAAGCGGCGGCGCGAGGCGGGCAATTTCCCCGGCGCCGAGCGGATCCTGCTCGAGCGCGAGCAGGGGCCGGTGACGAAGCGCGTCGGGCTGGTGATCGAGGGCCGCCAGCCGGTGCGCGAGGGCGCGGCGGTGATCGATTCCGAAGGTTCCGAGGTCGGCAAGGTCACCAGCGGCGGCTTCGCGCCGAGCTTCAACGCGCCGATCGCCATGGCCTATGTGCCGGCCGCGATGGCGGCGCCCGGCACCGTCATCCAGATCGCGCAGCGCGGCAAGGTCCACCAGGCGACCGTCACCGCCATGCCGCTAATTCCCCATCGCTACGTTCGCGGAGGTAAATAAGATGAGCCGTTATTTCACCGAAGATCATGAATGGGTCGATGTCGACGGCGACATCGGCACGGTCGGCATCAGCGAATATGCGCAGAGCCAGCTCGGCGACATCGTGTTCGTCGACGTGCCCGAGGAAGGCAAGACAGTGACGAAGGGCGACGAGGCCGCCGTGGTCGAATCGGTCAAGGCCGCGTCGGACGTCTATTCGCCGGTTTCCGGCGTCGTGATCGAGGGCAATGCCGCGCTCGGCGACAATCCGGGCCTGGTCAACGAGGATCCCGAGGCCGAGGGCTGGTTCTTCAAGCTGACGCTGAGCGATCCGGACGAGCTTACGGGGTTGATGGACGAAGTGGCTTACGCGGCGTTCGTCGCGAAGCTCTAGATTTTGCGCGTCGCCCCGGCGGAGGCCGGGGCCGCTTCGTAACGAAGCGCTGGCCGCAGCACCTAGCGGCCCCGGCCTCCGCCGGGGCGACGGGAAATTGAATGCGTTACCTGCCTCTTACCGATACCGACCGCCAGGCGATGCTCGCCGTGATCGGCGCAAAGTCGATCGACGATCTGTTCGTCGACGTGCCCGCTATCGCCGAGCTCGACGGCCCGATCCACGGCCTGCCCGGCCATGCGAGCGAACTCGCGGTCGAGCGGCACATGTCGGCATTGGCGCGCAAGAATATCGCGGCTGGCGACGGGCCGTTCTTTCTCGGCTGCGGGGCGTACAAGCATCATGTGCCGGCCTCGGTCGATCACCTGATCCAGCGCGGCGAGTTTCTGACGGCGTACACGCCGTACCAGCCCGAGATCGCGCAGGGCACGCTGCAGATGCTGTTCGAGTTCCAGACCCAGGTCGCGCGGCTGCTCGGCACCGATGTGGCGAACGCCTCGATGTATGACGGCTCGACCGCCTGCTGGGAGGCGATCGGCATGGCGCGGCGGGTGACCAAGCGGGGCAAGGCGATCCTGTCCTCCGGGCTGCACCCGCATTATGTCTCGGTTGCGAAGACGATGGCGAAGTTCACCGGCGACGTGCTGGAGACCGCGGCACCCGTGCTGTCGGCCGAGACCGATATCGACGCGCTGATTGCGAGAATCGACGACGATACCTCCTGCGTAGTCGTCCAATATCCGGATATCCTTGGCCGCATCGCCGATCTCTCCGAGCTCGCCGCTGCCTGTCATGCGAAAAAGGCCTTGCTGATCGCGGTCGTCACCGAGCCGGTGGCGCTGGGCGCGCTCAGGTCGCCGGGCGAGATGGATGCCGATATCGTCGTCGGCGAGGGCCAGTCGATCGGGGTCGGGTTGCAATTTGGCGGGCCCTATGTCGGGCTGTTCGGCTGCAAGGAGAAATATGTCCGCCAGATGCCGGGCCGGCTGTGCGGCGAGACGCTCGATGCCGATGGCCGGCGCGGCTTCGTGCTCACGCTGTCGACGCGCGAGCAGCATATCCGCCGCGAAAAGGCGACCTCGAACATCTGCACCAACTCGGGGCTCTGCGCGCTGGCCTTTTCGATCCACATGACCCTGCTCGGCGAGGCGGGCCTGCGCGCGCTGGCCGAGACGAACCATGCCGGTGCTGTGGCGGCGGCGGAGCGGCTGGCCAAGGTGCCGGGCGTGGAACTGGTCACCACCTCCTTCTTCAACGAATTCACCCTGAAGCTGCCGGTCGAGGCGCGGCCCGTGGTGCGCATGCTGGCGGAGCGCGGCATCCTGGCCGGCGTATCGCTCGGGCGGCTCTATCCCGGCGAGGCGGCACTCGCGAACGGCCTGGTCGTCGCGGTGACCGAGACGACGACGGCGGAGGATGTCGAGACCTTTGCCGCCGAGCTCGAGGAGGTGCTGGCATGACGATCAACGCAAGCGGCTGGCGCCCCGAGCGCCCCGAGGCCGGTTCCGCCACCGCGCCCACCTTCACCGGAAACAGAGCGCTGATGCTGGAAGAGGCGCTGATCTTCGAGATCGGTTCGACCGAGACGACCGGCGTCGAAGTCGCGGCACCGGCCACGGTCCAATCGCGCCTCGGCAGCCTCGCGCGCAACAGGCCGATCGGGCTGCCCGGCCTGTCCGAGCCCGAGGCGGTGCGGCATTATACCCGCCTGTCGCGGCAGAATTACGCGATCGATCTCGGCCTGTTCCCGCTGGGTTCGTGCACGATGAAGCATAATCCGCGGCTCAACGAGAAGGTGGCGCGGCTGCCCGGCTTTGCCGACATCCATCCGCTCGCGCCGGTCGATACGGTGCAGGGCGCGCTCGAGGTGATCCATCAGCTCGCGCACTGGCTGGTCACGCTGACCGGCATGCATTCGGTCGCGATGAGCCCCAAGGCGGGCGCGCATGGCGAGCTATGCGGTATCCTGGCGATCCGCGCTGCCCTCGAGGCGCGCGGGGAGGGACATCGCAAGGTGATCCTGGTGCCCGAAAGCGCCCACGGGACCAATCCCGCGACCGCCGCGTTCGCCGGCTATTCGGTCGAGGATATCCCCGCGACCAGCGAAGGCCGGGTCGATCTCGCCGCGCTGACCGCGCGGCTCGGGCCGGACGTCGCCGGCGTGATGATCACCAACCCCAATACCTGCGGTCTGTTCGAGCGCGACATGCGCGCGATCTCGGACGCGGTGCATGCGGCGGGCGGGCTGGTCTATTGCGACGGCGCGAACTTCAACGCGATCGTGGGCCGCGTCCGGCCTGGCGACCTTGGCATCGATGCGATGCACATCAATCTGCACAAGACCTTCTCCACGCCGCATGGCGGCGGCGGACCGGGTTCGGGGCCGGTGGTGTTCTCGCCGGCGCTCGCACCTTACGCGCCGCTGCCCTTTGTCGAGAAGACGGGCGAGGGCTTCCACCTCGTCGAAGAGGAGACCGCCGAGGAGCATCATGCCGGCAGCTTTGGCCGGATGGTCGCGTTCCAGGGCCAGATGGGTATGTTCACGCGCGCGCTTACGTACATCCTCAGCCATGGTGCCGATGGCTTGCGCCAGGTCGCCGAGGATGCGGTGCTCAACGCGAACTACATCCTGCGCTCGCTTGATGGTGTGCTCGATGCGCCGTTCGGGGCGTCGGGGCCGTGCATGCACGAGGCCTTGTTCTCGGATTCCAACCTCGCCGAGGGCTTCTCGACGATCGACGTCGCCAAGGGGCTGATCGACGAGGGCTATCATCCGATGACGATGTATTTCCCGCTGGTGGTCCACGGCGCGATGCTGGTCGAGCCGACCGAGACCGAGAGCAAGGCGGCGCTCGACCAGTTCATCGGCGCGCTGCGCTCGGTGGCGGAGCGCGCCAAGGCGGGCGACGTGGCCCTCAAATCGGCACCGCACTTCGCGCCGCGCAGCCGCCTCGACGAGACGCTGGCGGCGCGCAAGCCCGTGCTGGTGTGGAAGGATCCGGAGGTCGCACTCGCGGCCGAATAAGGGAGGCGGTCGATGGGAGATGACGGCAGCGCGCGGAGCGGAGCCGTCTGGCCGCTTCCCAGGTTCCGTTTCGCCGTCGATCTCGGATTCGGCGTGCCGGCCTCGTTTCAGGAAGTGTCAGGCCTCGAATCCGAGACTCAGGTGATCGAGTATCGGCACGGCGACCATGGGTCCTTTTCCCCGATCAAGATGCCGCGGATCACCAAATTCGCCACGGTCACGCTGCGCAAGGGCGTGCTCGCCGCCGATCCGCGCTTCTGGACATGGTACGACCAGATGAAAATGAATGCGATCGAGCGTCGCACCGTGACCGTCGATCTGCTCGACGAAGCGGGGAAGCTGGTGATGCGTTGGGCGCTGGCCAATGCATGGCCGACCAAGATCAGCATGGTGGATCTGAAATCCGACGGGAACGAGGTCGCCATCGAGACGATGGAAATCGCTCATGAAAGCCTCTCGGTGACGACGCCCCGGTAAAGGGCGCTTAAGTCGTTGCCAGCTCGCGGCGTGCCCGGCTAGTAAGACACGGAAATCTCGGGGACTTAGAGCGATGCAGGTTCATACCGCCCAGCCGCAGGGCTGGCTCCAATATGCCGTTCCACTTGCCATCTTCATCGTGATCTTCGGGTTCCGTGCGCGGCGGCTGGCGCAGCTGCGCCCGCTGAAGATCGAGCGGCTGTGGATCTTCCCGGCGATCTATCTGGTCATCTGCACCGCGATGCTGGTGCAGTTCCCGCCGACGCTCGCCGGGTGGGGCCTGTGCGCGATCGCGCTCGCCGTCGGCGCGGGGCTCGGCTGGCAGCGCGGCAAGCTGATGGCGATCACGGTCGATCCGGAGACTCATCAGATCAACCAGAAGGCGTCATTCGCCGGGATCGCCTTCCTGTTCGTGATTGTCGCCATCCGCGCCGCGGCGCGTGTCGAGGGCAGCGCGCTGCACCTCAACATCGCACTGCTGACCGATATGCTCGTGGTGCTTGCGCTGGGCCTGTTCAGTGTCCAGCGGCTCGAAATGTATCTGCGCGCGAAGCGGTTGCTGGAAGAGGCCCGGGCTGCCCGCGCCTAGAACCAGCGCCCGACGCGCTTCTTGTACACCGCATATTCGGCGCCGAACTTGCCGAAGAGATAGCGCTCCTCGCGGGCGATCACCTGGGTCTGGATGACGAAGATCAGCACGGGGAGCAACATGATCGCCGCGAAGCTGTCGAACACGAACGCAATGCCGACATAGATCAGCGCCATGCCGAGATACATCGGGTTGCGCGTGAAGCGATAGATGCCTGTCGTCACCAGGCGCGTCGCGGGGAGCCATGGCTTGGGCTCGGTCCCGGCCGCCCGGAAGCGCTCCACGCCGGCGAGGATCACCGCGACACCGGCGAGCAGGAAGGCACCGCCGGTCACGATCGAGATCGCGCCGGCCGGGCCGATATGACCGGTCAGCCCGTTATAGGCGAGCCCGAGCAACAAAGTGCCGAGATAGATGAGCGGCGGCGGAAAGCCGATTTTCGCACTGTCTTCGTCAATCCGCATCTCGGCCCTCCCGCATTTTCGAACCCTAACATAGGCGCGGGGGACGAGACTAGACGATCGCCTGCTCGGTCTCGGTCTGGCGGCGGACATGCTCGCGCCAGACGATGTAGAGGCCGCTGCCGATGATGATCGGTGCACCGATCCATGTCGGCAGGCCGGGAAGGGTGCCGAACAGCAGCCAGCCGTAGAGCGTCGCCCAGAGCAAGGACGAATAATCCATCGGCACGACGATCGAGACCGGACCAAGCTTGAGCGCCGAGGTCAGCGCCATCTGGCCCAGATTGCCCGCGACCCCGACGCCGATCAGCAACATCCAGACTCGCAGCGGATGGGCCTGATGATCGAAGGCATAGACGATGGTCAGCGGCACCATCGAGAGCGAGGCGAACCAGAATACCGTGGTGAGCGCGCTCTCCGTGCGCCCGATCTGGCGCAGCAGGATCGAGACGACCGCCGTCAGGAAGCCGGCGGAAAGGCCCGCCACGGTGCCCCAGAGCGCGAAATGGCCGGTGCCGGGCCGGGCGACGATCAGCACGCCGACAAAGCCCGCCACCACCGCAAGCCAGCGGTGCCAGCCGGTCGGCTCGCCCAGCACCAGTGCGCCGAGGATCGTCGCGAAGATCGGTACGGTGAATTGCAAGGTGGTCGATTCGGCGAGCGGCAGCAACGTCACCGCGGTGAACAGGCAGGTCATGCTGATCAGCCCCACCACCGCGCGTGTGATATGGGCGCGGAGCTGGCCGGTCCTGATCGTCGCCAGGCCCGGGCCAGCCGCGATCACGGCGGCGACCAGCGGCACGCCGACCAGCTGGCGGAAGAACAGAATCTCAGACAGATGCGCCCCGCCGAGCTCCGCCAGCTTGATCAGCGCCGCCATGGTGGCGAGGCAGACGACCGAGAGGAGGCGCAACGAGATTGCCGGGAGGATGCGGTCGCTGGACACGCGGGCAGCGTTAGGGGGCGTCTCGACCCCGCACAACCGCCGTGTACGCGCCTGTCAGGCCGGGCGCGAGGCCATGGAGGCGTAGAACATATCGCCCTTGTCGCCGGGGAGATTTTCGACGGCGCGGAGGAAGCCGAGACCGATTTCGCAGCGTTCCCTGGGAAGCAGGGCAGCCATGGCTTTCTGATTGAAAAAGGTGTCGACCTTTCTCTGGTTGAGGCCCGTGGCCGACATATTGGCCGCGATTTCGCGCCAGAGCTTCACGTCGGGCTGCACGACCACCCGATTGGCGGGGCTGTCGCGACCGGCGGCGCTCGTTTCCCAGGTCGTGGTGCGGAAATCGATCAGTACCTGGTCATCGACATGGTGGGTCTCGCTGCGGAACGACCCCTTGCTGAGATATTGGTCGCACAGATCGGGATCGGTGGCTTGCAGCGCTTCGACCACCCTGATTTCGGCCTTGCGATAGGCGTCGAAGGCCTGATGCGGCGCCTGGACGATATCCTTGCCGTGGCGCCGCCCGGCGGCGATCACATAGGTCAACACCGCATCCTGCAGTTCGGACGGCGAGGCGCCCGCGTTGGTCCGCTGCACGACATCCCGGGTCAGTCCGTCGAATTCCTCGGGATAGGTGCGCTTGATCGTGGCGAAAAGCATTCCGGTCTTCGGATCGTCGAGCAGGTCGCTCTCCACCGTCGCCGCCGTTGCGGTCGCGTGGCTGCCAACGGCGCCGAGCGGCATCAGCACGCAGCGTCCGAGCAGCACCACCGCCACGACGACCCCGACCCATGCGGGATTGCCCTTGTAGCCGTTCTCGCGGTCGCGATATCCCATATGATGTTCTCCCCCGGGGCGGATTTAATCAGCTTGGAGGGGGCGAGACAAGCCGTCACCCTTGCCCTTGGCGACGGTTGCGTTATCGGCTTCGCGCATGATCAAGCGCGCGCTCCCCGTCACCCGCGAGGCCGATTTCTCGGCCTGGTACCAGTCCGTCATTGCGGAAGCCGATCTCGCCGAGGAATCGGGCGTGCGCGGCTGCATGATCATCCGGCCATGGGGTTACGGCATCTGGGAGCGCATCCAGCGGTTGCTCGACGACCAGATCAAGGCAACAGGGCACGAGAATTGCTATTTCCCGTTGTTCATCCCGCTCTCCTATTTCGAGAAGGAAGCGGAGCATGTCGAGGGCTTCGCCAAGGAGATGGCGGTCGTCACGCATCACCGGCTGATCAGCAACGGCAAGGGCGGGCTGATGCCCGACCCGACCGCGAAGCTGGAGGAGCCGCTGGTCGTGCGCCCCACGTCCGAGACGGTCATCGGCACGGCTTTCGCGCGCTGGGTGCAATCGTGGCGCGACCTCCCGGTGCTGATCAACCAATGGGCGAACGTCGTCCGTTGGGAAATGCGTACGCGCATGTTCCTGCGCACCAGCGAGTTCCTCTGGCAGGAGGGGCACACCGCGCATGCCTCGGCCGGGGAGGCGCGCGAAGAGACGCTGAAGATGCTCGAGGTCTATCGCAGCTTCGCCGAGGATTGCCTCGCGCTGCCCGTCGTGGCGGGCGAGAAGCCGGAGAATGAGCGCTTCCCCGGCGCCGTTTCGACCTATTCGATCGAGGCGATGATGCAGGACGGCAAGGCGCTCCAGGCCGGCACCTCGCACTTCCTGGGCACCAATTTCGCCAGCGCGCAGGGCATCCGCTTCCAGAATGCGGCGGGCGAGCTCGAACTGGCCAATACGACGAGCTGGGGCGTTTCAACCCGGATGATCGGCGGCGTCATCATGGTGCATGGCGATGATGACGGCCTGCGGGTACCGCCGCGGATTGCGCCGTGGCAGATCGTGATCGTGCCGATGCTGCGCGACGCGCCCGAGGATGCGGCGATCGTCGATTATTGCAAGGCGCTGCAGCAGCAGCTGGCGGCGCTGTCGG
>NZ_JAQGLC010000106.1 GCF_028293085.1 Sphingomonas bacterium | reverse complement strand
AAACCGTGTTTGAGAATTGTTCGGCGGCGTAGACGCGGTCGCGATGGATGATCGGGATAGCAGGTGCGGTTGATGGACCGGGTGCTTGCCCATTCTGGGCCCAGGCGGTCGAGGAGCTGGCCAGCAGCATTGCAACAAGAGCGTAGCGCTTCATGTCAGGACTCCTGTTTGGCGCGCATGCGGGCATGGTGGGGAACGGCTTGTGTGGGTGCCGCGAGGGATGGCGGCAGCGGCTGACCGAGCGCGAGGCGCATCGCGGCAATCTCCTGCTGCTGGTCGACGATGATCTCCTGCGCGATCCGCTTGAGCCGCTCGTCATGGCCGTAGCGTATCTCGGCTATGGCCATGTCGATGGCGCCCTGATGGTGCGGGACCATCATCTGAACGAAGTCATGGTCGACCTCGCCGCTGGGCTTGGCCATCATTCCAGCATCCATCGTTTCCATGGCGCGGCCGGTATCGGCGAGGAATGCGCTCGCGCCCTGATCGGCTTCACGTACCGTCGCTCCGGCGAAGAACGGCAGTGCTGCCAAGGATAGTATTGCAATCGGGTAGTATAGATATTGCGATCGCATAAGTCATCTCCGGGGTAATGCGCCTTGTTTCGAGAGTGCGCATGGTTGCCTTGAAATCATAGCATACGAACGTATGGGTCCCGTTGCGCACATTTCACAGTCATGACGATCAATGTTCGATGAATGACATTCCCTCGTCGGGCAATGGAAAGGTCAATCATGACAGATTTTTTAGATAACATTAGCCGCCGCAATCTGCTGCGTCGCGCAGGCGTGGCGTCTATCGGCGCGACGCTTTGTCCTCTCGGCGCCTCGGCTGCCACCTTGAGCAACATCGCCATAGGCGGCGGAACAGGCGACGATGCGGTCGAGAATCTCTCTCGCGACGTCATCGACGCGCTGGAAGGCGCCTATGGCCACCAGACGGGATTGCGCCGGAATCACACCAAGGGCGTCGGCGCGCTCGGCCATTTCATCGGTAATCCCGAGGGCGCGCGCTATTCCCGGTCGGCGCTGTTTTCGGGCAAGAAGATCGAAGTGATCGCGCGCTTCTCGATCGCCGGCGGCGACCCGAAGGTTTCCGACAAGGATGTCAGCCCGCGCGGCATCGGCCTGGAATTCCGGCTTCCCGGCGGGGAGCTGCATCACATGACGATGCTGCACACCCCGATGTTCTTCGCCATGCTGCCGCAGACCTTCCTCGACAAGTTCGTCGCACTGAAGCTCGATCCCGCGACCGGAAAGGCGAACCAGGCGGTCTTCAAGCGCTTCCTGGCCACCCACCACGACAATGATTCGCAGTTCGCGTTCCTCCATGCCGACAACCCGCCGCCAAGCTACACCAACTGCGCCTTTTTCGGCATTCACACTTTCCGTTTCCGCGATGCCGCGGACAAGGAGACGATGGTGCGCTTTCGTTTCCAGCCGCATGACGGCGTGAAGCATTTGGCCGGCGAGGAAATCGCCACGCTCACCGACGATTTCCTGATCCCTGCGTTGAACGAACGCGCACAGGATGGCCCGGTCAAATGGGACATGATCGTCAGCGTCGGCGAGCCCGCCGATGCGGTGGACGATCCCACGATATTGTGGCCGCCCGAACGGCACGAATTCAACGCCGGCACGCTCGTGCTGGATACCATCACGCCCGATCCCCGCGCCGGCAGCTACAAGACCAATTTCGATCCGCTGATGCTGTCGGACGGCATCGCCGCCAGCAACGACCCGATCCTCCTGTTCCGCTCGCCATCTTATGCGATCTCGCACGAGCGACGCCTGCGCGAGCTCGCCTGACATTGGCGGCTCCGGCATCGCGATCGGCGACACACTCGGCGACGAAGCTCGTCGCCGAGCACCAGTTCGATCGGAATTTCCGCTTCGTCGCGCCCAAGCCCGGATCACTGCTTCAGCGTGTAGGTGATAATGAAACAGGCGGCGGTCAGTGTCAGCATGGCGATGATGAAGGATGCGTCGGCGATCCGCTCCAGGCGGTAGAGGCGGACCTGCGATTGCCCGCGCAACGCGAAATAGGACGTCAGCGTGGTGACCAGAAAGATCAGGGCGTCGCCGGACAGCAGATCGTCCGCAATCGTCTGTCGGCCCCCCATCGAGATCGAAAGGTGAAGCAGTCCAATGCCGGTCAGGCAGACGCCCACCATGCCCGCCGCGATCGGACAGATGAGGCGGCAGGTCCGCTCGTCGAGATTGGCCTCCGCCCGATGACCGGCGCTTGTATCCTTCATGCGATCCTCGGCGAAACAAGTCGTGGGTGCCATCTATGCGGCGAGAGCGCGGGCCTCGACCATCCACACTTCCGTATGATGCCCGCCACCCGGCCATTCGGGCAAAGCGGATCATCGACGAGCCGAGAGGAGAAGCGGGATGGCGTTCGTAAAGATGGCCGACCGGATCGGCGGCATGCATTGATGGGCAGCCGCCTGTCCCCGCACCCGCTACGGTCTTCATGTCCCGGGCTAGCGGCGTACCCGGCTACAACCTGCGGCAAACGCGCGAATGAGTTGCGCCTGTCCGCTCACTGGTCCAGCGTCGATCGTGCCCCACCAAATTGGTACGGCCCGTGGCGGGAGGCGATCATGCGCGGAGATGCCAAGTCGAAGGAGCTGGCGGGTCGCCTGTACCTGCTGGTCGCATTCGGGATGGCGCTTGCCATATTCTCGCTCGATGTCCTGAGTCCGCTGCAGGGCGCCGTCGCGGTCCTCTACACGACCGTCATCCTGGTAGCGGCGCGTAGCCACCAACGTCCCCTCATCGCGGTCGCGGGCATCCTATGCTGTTTACTGGCGATTCTGGCATATTGCCTCAGTCACTGGGGATCGCCGCACGAAGCGCCGGCGATGCGCCTGTCGGTAAGCCTGGTCGCGATCGCGATTGCGACAATCTTATCCTTCCGGCATCAGGCGGCCGCCGATCAGCGCGCGCGTTCCGACGAACGCTATCGCGCGATCTTCAACGCGGCGGGTTTTCCGATCTGGGAATCGGATTGGTCCGCGGCGTTCGCGATGATGAGGGACGGGGCCGATCTCGATATGCACCTTGTGAGAGGCGCCCTGCGCGCAGCATCAGTCAACGACGCCAATAGTGCCGCGGCGCAATTGTTCGGCTTCGCCGGACAAGCGGATTTCATAGGCCGGGGTATTTTCGAGCACTGCACGCCGGCCGCCGAGACGGCGCTCGCGCGCATCTATCTCGCCTTGCATCGTGGCGATGCCGCGATCGAGGAGGAAGTGCGATTTACGACGGCGGCCGGCGTCGATGTGGACGTCGTGCTGCGCGTCACGTTACCGCCGGAACACCATGACTGGAAGCGCGTGCTGATCATGGCGCTCGATGTCACCGAACGGAATCAGGCGCAGGAACGGCTCAGCCAATCGCAGGCAGAACTGATGCATGTCTCCCGGGTGACAACCCTCGGTCAGCTGGCGGCCTCGATCGCGCATGAGGTCAATCAGCCGCTGTCGGCCATCATCACCTATGCGACCTCCGGCAAGCGCTGGCTCGCGCGCGAGGCCCCCGACGCGGCCGAGGTGTCGGATTGTCTCGATCATATCGGCCTGAACGGCACACGGGCGGCGGAGGTGATCGGTCGGATCCGGGCGCTGGCAAGCAACGTTGGACCGACCCCGGGATTGATCGATGTCAGGCGGCTGCTCGACGAGACGGTCGCCTTTTTGCGCCGCGATCTGGACGCAAGCCAGGTCGCGGTGCGCGTCTCCTGTCCTACCGCTCTACCACACGTGCAGGGCGATCGCGTGCAAATCCAGCAAGTGCTCATAAACCTGATGCTCAACGCGCAGCAGGCGATGACCGAAACGCCGCCGGAGCACCGTGAGCTTTGCGTGGAGGTCGCGCAGGATGGCCACGGGGTCATGGTCTCGGTTCGCGACTGTGGCGCGGGACTCTTAGGTGACGATCACGAGCATTTTTTCAGCCCGTTCGTCACGACAAAGCCGGAAGGTCTCGGCATGGGGCTGTCGATCTGCCGCACCATCATTGAGCAACATGGCGGGTCGCTCCTGGCCAGTAACAATCAGGATCGCGGCGCGACCTTTCGCTTTCGGCTGCCCGTCGCCGAGACCGAAGGCAGGGCTGCGGCATGAACGAGCGACGGCAAACGCCGTGCGTCTGTGTCATCGATGACGATGCGGAGATTCGAGGATCGATCGGCAGCCTGTTCCGCTCACGCGGGTTCGACGTTGCCCTGTACGACACGACCGCGTCATTCCTTGCCGCCGGTGTGCCCCCAGTCGCCTCATGCCTGATACTCGACATCAGGTTGCACGGCGAAAGCGGGCTGGACTTCCAGGAGAGGATGGCGGGCGACGGGATCGGCATTCCCGTCATCCTGATCACGGGACATGGCGACATCCCGATGACCGTACGCGGCATGCGCGCCGGAGCGATCGACTTCCTTCCCAAGCCGTTCACCGACGACCAGATTTTTGCGGCCGTCGCGACCGCGATCGAGACGGACCGGACGCGCCGATCGGATATGGCGAACGAGGCGGCGCTGCGGGGAAGCTTCGCCAGCCTCACGCCCCGCGAGCGAGAGACGATGGCGCTCGTCGTCACCGGTCTGATGAACAAGCAGATCGCGGCGCGCATGGCATTGTCGGAAATCACGGTGAAGATCCATCGCGGCAACGTGATGCGCAAGATGGCGGCGCAATCGCTGCCCGATCTCGTGCGCATGGCCGAGCTTCTCGACGTCCGCGACGCCAGCGTCCACCGATATAACATTTGAGTATGATGGGCCTCGCCTGCCATTGCGTTCATGTCATCGCGAGGCGCTCGTTCGGTGCCACAACATCCTGGAGCGCGACTTGATCATTATGCCCGTCATTGCCGTCGTCGATGACGATGCAGGCGTTCGTGGAAGCATCGATAGCCTGTTGCGGTCGGCGGGAATGGCCCCGCTCGTTTTCAGTCGCGGCGAGGATCTGCTGACCTCGGATGTTTGGGCGACGATAGGTTGCGTTTTGACTGACCTGCACATGCCGGGAATTTCCGGCATCGAATTGCAACAGGAGATGACCAAGCGCGGCTGGCAGTGTCCGGTGATCGTGATGACGGCTTTCCCGACGAGCGCGTCGCGCGACCGGGCGCTCGCCGCCGGTGCCATCGCCTTCCTCACCAAACCGGTTGATCCCGACTGCCTTCTCAACGCGATCGGTAAAGCGATCGCCTGACGGAAGCGACGAACAACACGGCATTTAGCCAAAGGCTAACCACATGATCGACCGCAGGACGATCCTCGCACTGGCCGGCGCCAGCCTGGTCACACCCATCTTCGCGACACGGAGCACCGGTTTCACGACCGACACTATGATGCCGCTCTGGTCGCGGCCACCGGCCGGTGGGGGACCGCAAGGGCCGGTGCAGATCGACGAACGCGGCGCGATCAGCAATATCGCGATACCAACGATCGAGCGGATCGCACCGGCACGGCCTAACGGCGCGGCCATGCTGATCGCGGCCGGCGGCGGCTACAAGCGGATCGAAATAGAGACGGAAGCGCGTCCGGCGGCGGCGTGGCTGGTAGCGCGGGGAATTACGGCCTTCATCCTGCGCTATCGATTGCCGGGCGAAGGATGGGCAGACGGCGCTCTGGCGCCGCTTCAGGATGCGCAACGCGCACTTCGGCTCATTCGCGCGAACGCGGCACGCTTCGCCATCGATCCTGAGAAATTGGGCGTGCTTGGCTTCTCGTCGGGCGGACATCTCCTCGGACTTGCAGCCACCCGCTCGAGCTTTTCGTCCTATCAGCCGGTCGATGAGGCCGACAGGCAAGCGGCGCGGCCAGGCACGGCGGCGCTGATCTATCCCATCATCACACTCGAGCCGCCTTATGATCGCTCATCGTATTGGTGCCGATCCGAGCGATGCGCAGACCAGTGAGTGGTCAGTCGAAACGCATGTTCGGGCCGGCTGCCCGCCAATATTCCTGGTGCAAGCAGAGGATGACCCAATCTCCGATCCGCACAATATTCTCGTCATGGCGGACGCGTGTCGGCGGGCAGGAGTACCGGTCGAACTTCACCGTCTTGTCAGCGGCGGGCACGGATTTGGCATGGGTGCGTCGAACAGCCCTGCGGGAACTTGGCCAGCATTCTTCACAGCCTGGCTAAAGAGTCAGCGGATGCTTGGCTGACAGCTTAACGAGCGAGGAGCCGCGGATGCTCTGGCTACGATCCAGCTACGCTGCGCCTCCTGTGACCCAATGGCAGACATTCAGGTCAACTGTTTCGCTTCCCAACAGCGGACGTCCGTTCATGCTATCAGGCCGTCGGCTTCTGGAAGGCGCGATCGGCGATCGGATTAGCCTGCTCTGGTGGAAAGGAGCCGTATACCTGTTACGTCGCGTCATGGTTCATACGCGTGGTCTGGCTGGCATCGTCGAAATCGACGGCCTTAAATATGAGTGGCAGCTCCAGCGGGAGCCGCAATTCACGGCGGACGGCTGGAAGGGCATGACAGTCTCGTTGCGGCAGATAGATACCCAGCGCGAGGCGCTCCTGGAATTCCCCACACCCAAACGCCTGTTGAAAGGATTACCCAAGGGCCGTTCCCAAATAAACGACGCGATTGCCGCCCGGGGCGTTCGCGCCGCGTTATCGGCGGGGTGGGAGCCCGCATCGCGCGGCAAGCCGATGGTTTTCATGGTAGATGCAAACGGCGACTGATGGTCAACTCCCGCCCGGCAGCTCACGAAGATCGAATCGCTTGATCAATTGGCCGTAAGGAGCGCGGTATCGTCATTGCATACTCGGGTCGCAATTTGAGTGAGAACCTCTCGCAATTCTTCGAGTTGCGACGGCTTACTCAGGAAAAAATCGATATGCGCGGCGCGCTCATCGGCGGTCTTCATGCGCCGCCCCCATCCGGTCAACAAGATGACGGGCATGTCCGCCGCGCGCTGTTTAATCGCGCGCGCCACCTGCAATCCGTCCACATGCGGCATGCCCAAGTCAGTGAAGACCGCCTCGAACGGCAACGTCCCGTTCAGCGCCGCCTGAAACGCATCGATGCCCTCCTGACCACCGCTCGCCGAAGTGACCGTATGGCCGTCAATCTCCAGCACAACGCGCATGGATTCGAGCACGAAGGGATCGTCATCAACGACCAGAAGGCGCATGGGCGGCGCGCGTACCAACCGCAGGGGCGCTTCACCCGGCTCGGACAGAGGCTCGATCGGCATGGGGAACGTCAGCCGGAAAGTGGAACCCTGGCCGGGCACGGTATCGATCTCGACATCCGCACTGTGCCGCTCGGCGACGCCGTAGACCGACGCAAGTCCGAGGCCCGTGCCCCGCTCTCCCTTGGTCGTAAAAAACGGTTCCATGCAACGCAGCCGGGTGGCCTCGTCCATGCCGACACCGCTGTCGATCACTTCCAGTAGCTGGACCGTGCGCGTGGAGCCCGCTTTTGTCGAACTTCTTTCATCCGAGCCGGTGCGCACCACGATTGTTCCACCCTGCGGCAGCGCATCGACCGCGTTGAAGACAAGGTTGGTAAGGGCCTCGCGGATTTCATGTTCGACGCCCATGATGTGCGGTGCCGCCGGATCAAGGGCGCACCGTGCGTCAATGACGATACCGCGTTCCTGCGGCATGTCGTTCCAGCGCGCCCGGGTGAACTCGACGACTTGCTGCGCGACGCTATTCAAATCGACTGACGCGTGCGGTGAGTTCGGTTCGCGCTCCCGGTAGAATTCGCGCAGCCGCCCAACCGTTCCGGCAATATCGTTCGTCACCCGCTTCACAACATCAAGATAGTTGCGCGTGCGCGGCGAGAGATTCGGTTCGCTCTCGATCAGCGAATCCGTGTAGAGCGCGACCGGCGAAATGGCGTTGTTGATGTCGTGCGCGATGCCGCTCGCCATTTGGCCGAGCGCCCGCAGCCGTTCCTGTTGCAAGATGGCCTGCTGCGTTTGACGCAGATCGTCATAGGCCGCCTGAAGCCTTGCATGGAGCTGCGCCTGATGCGCCGCCAGCGCTGCGTGGTCGCTGAGTTGCCGCAGGAACTCGCAATCGGTGCTGGTAAAGGTGCACTCCTGAAGACGTGCAACCACCAGGACGCCGAACACGTCGTTCTCCGCGATCAGCGGCGCGATGACGAGCGAGCGCAGGCCCTGCTTCGCCAATCGTTCGGGAAACGGAAACGCGATCTCCGCAATATCGGGCTCGTAGACCAATTCCCCGCGGACGCAGCGCGATAGCCCATTCTCATCGATGGCGACATGCGCGTGCTTGCGCATCTCCAACTCCCGCGACAGCCCCGCGCTTCTGACCCCGACATGGGCAACCGTCAGCGCGTACTCCACCGGATCGTAGAGGCATATCGAGACAAAATCGGCCGGCAGCTGATCCTCCAGGCTGCGCACGACAATCTGGAAGATGCTCTGCATGTCCTGACGCTCGCCGATGGCGCGCGTGATCTGACTCAACAGGTTTATCCGTTCGAACTGGGTTCGAAGTTTCGCGCTCGTTCGCTCGTGCAGGTCCATCTCGGAAGTCAGGCCCGCATTCGTCTCCTGCAATTGCGCCGTGCGCTCGCCGACCCGGTCTTCCAATTCGCGGTTGAGGACCACGAGTTCCCGCTCGGCGATCCGGCGCCTGGCGGTATTGGTAGCCCCGATCTGAATCAGGTTAAGAAGGAGAAGCACATCGCCGACGAACTTTCCGAAATGGGCGGCCATAGCGACCGGATCGTTCGGCCCGCGCGAATAAAGCATCAAGCCGTGAGCGAGAACGAGCAGGAACGCAGTCAGCGCGATCGCGTGCGCCATTTCGGAGGCCGCGCGGAACCGCCAATAGCCAAAGCCAACGGCAGCCCAAAGAACAGGGACAAGGACGAGTGTCGGGCGGGTGATGCCCAGCAAGCCCGGCGCAGTGTAGCGCGGCACGAACTGAAAAAGCGCGAACAGGGCAACTTCAAGAAGGATCAGCCCCAACGCCAGGAGCCACGCGGTTCTCCTGCCCCGATCGCGCAACAGCAACGCCGCGCCCACACCGATCGGCAGCAAATGAGCGGTGGGTCCCCAAGTGCCCGCGCGCCATTGCGCTGCCGAAAGACCAAAGCGGCTGGTACTATCCAGCCATTCCAGCGCGGCGACCGTGTGGAAAAATTCACCGACCGCCAGCGCGGTAAAGGCAATGGCAAGAAACAGCGGCCAACTGCTCTCCGTCCTGACACTAACATCCCACAGCAGCACCGCCGCCAGCGCGCCGGTTAGCGCGACGCTGGTATCGAGGATGGTGTGAAAGATCGCGCCATCGATCCGCCAAGCCAGAATTCCGGCGGCACCTGCGACGAAAATCAGCAGCGCAAGCAGTGCGTTCACGCGGAAGTCCAAACTCTCGGAAGTCCCGCGTGGTGCATCGGAGAACAACATCTAATAATTCCCCGCCAAGGCAAAGCACAATTGCCTTAAACCATAATTTTATGAGTCAATTTTTAGGATTATTGCCTCGATATGATAGATATACGTCATGATTTACGGCAATATAGTAATAATAATATAGGATATCGTATTTTAGAATACGCACTAATTTGCGGTTGCATAATTCAAATTATGGCGCAGAAATCCCCATGAATCCGGATTCATCTTTAGATTTAGGCGATTTGTTAGGACCATAGCGACCTAAAAGGTCGCGCTGTCAACTCGCAACGTTCAGCTAGCTGCCTGACCCAAAAGGCCCATAATCGGCCATTGAAGACCCCGCGCGATGGACTTGCGTCCGAAGTTTCGGCAGACTCCCATCGTGAGCGACCCCGAGGATATTCTCCAGGTCGGCGGGAGCGGCAGGAGTTGGAGGAGCCATCGGTTGATCGCACGCGCCGCGCGCTGCTGGGAGCGATCGGACTAGCCATACCTACCCAGATGGCGCTGACGGCGGACACGGCGGTTGACCCGCGTCCCGAATATGGGTTCACGCCCGGGCTGACCTATCTAAACACGGCTTCGCTTGGACCGACGCCCCTCAGTGTGCGGGCCAGGATGGATGCGGCCTGGGTGGAACTCGAGCAAAACCCGGTCTTTGAAACCTACAACGACGGACCGCTGCATCTGCAGTCCGACCAGGCGAGGGAGCAAGTCGCTGCCCTGCTCGGCTGCCGCTCGACGGAACTGCTAGTCACGCGAAGCACGACCGACGCGATGAACGTCCTGGCGTCGGGAATGAGGCTGGATGCGGGCGATCATGTGCTGTTGACGGACCAGGAGCATGAGGGCGGCACCTATTGCTGGACCAATCTCGCGCGGCGGCGCGGCATCATCGTCGAGACGATCCCGATCGCGCCCGAGGACCGCGACCCGGATGCGATCGTCGCACGTTTCGCCCGCGCGATCCGGCCCCGGACCAGAGTCGTCAGCATCAGTCACGTCATCTCAGCTACCGGGTATCTCATGCCGATTCCCCAGATCGCGGCGTTAGCTAGAGAAATAGGCATTCTATGCGCCGTCGATGGCGCGCAGGCCCTCGGACAGATCCCCGTGGACGTAAAGGCTCTCGGTTGCCACGCCTATGCGGCACCGGGGCATAAATGGCTGATGGGCCCGAAGGGCACGGGGATGCTCTACCTGGCGCCCGAGACCCGAGACCGAATCGAGCCGGTACAGCTCGAGGATGGACATCGCTTCATCTCGAATTCGACCGGAGTGGGCTGCCTTCCGCTGTGCATCGGACTTGGCGCGGCTGCGGGGGCGGCGCGCAAGCGTGGGATGGCGTCGGTCCAATCACGTACGCTCGCGCTGCGAAACCAGGCATATGAGGGACTGGCTCGCATCCCGGGGTTGCGACTCGCCAGCGTGCCGCCCGGACCGGGCGCCACGGCGCTGGTCGCCGCCCATCTTCCCGACGCCGTCGAAAGTTCTGCCTTTCGCGCGGCCTTACGGACGAACCATCAGGTGATCGTCAAGATGGCGGAGAAGCGCTGGTTCAACGGCATCCGCTTGTCGCCGCACATCTTCAACGACGAAGAGGACGTAGACCGGGCGCTCCGCGCCATCCGTCAGGAGCTGGCCCGATAGCCACGCCATTGGCGGCTGGTCCTCGACGTTCTTCTCCCTTCATCCTTCGGCTTTCAGCCGATCGCGACCCCCCGCAACGCGGGCGGCGTCCGGCTCGTCGTGCTCCTCCCCCGCACATTTCGGCGCAGTCTCGCGGGCAAGACTCATCGCGAGGAGTCCGAGCAACGCGGCGACCAGCATATACCAGGCCGGGGCCAGTGGATCGCCGGTTACGCCTGTCAGCCAGGCGACGACGAATTGGGTCGAGCCTCCGAACACCGAGGTCGCGATGGCATAGACAACTGCGATTGCACCGGAGCGCACGCGAGGAGGGAAGGACTCGGTGACCGTGACGAACGCCGTTGCAGTGGCCATCGACAAAAGGAGACGCAATACGAAGCTGACGGAATAGAGCGTCGCCGGGCCGGGTAGATGGGACAAGAGCCAGAAACCGGGTATGATGAGCACGGTGGCGATTGCCATCGGCCAGATCATCAACGGACGGCGGCCGAACCTGTCCGATCCGATGCCCGCGGCGACCGAGCCGAACGTATAGGCCAAGCCCACCGCTACGGTGGCTCCGAACGAGACCCCCGACGGCAGGTGTAGGACGGTTTTGGCATAGGTCGTCATATAGCCGAGGACATAGGTGGCGATCGTTCCCGACAGCATCGTCAGGAAAGCGAACAGCGCGACCCCCCGATAGGTCGCCAGGCGCGGCGCGGGCTCCGACGACACGTCCGGGTCCATCGTCTCCGGCAGCGTCCTCCGCAGGGCCAGCCCGATCGGCACGATCGCGACCCCGAGCCCCATGGCGATCCGCCATCCCCAGCCGGTCAGCGCCGCATCGTCCATCACGGCGGATAGCCCGACGCCGACCAGCCCGGCCGCCAGCATCGAAAGGCCGTGTCCCACGAATTGCAGCGACACATAGCGTCCCCGCCGGCTCGGTGGGGCGACCTCGGCCAGGAAGGCGCTGCTCGCGCCTACTTCACCGCCGAGCGCAAAGCCCTGCATCAGCCGGCAGAGGATCACGATCACCGGCGCGGCTATGCCGATCGACGCATAGTCTGGCGTGATTGCCACGCCGAGCGTGGAGAGCCCGATAAGGGCGAACGACACCAGCAGCATCGGGCGGCGGCCGAGTCGATCGCCCAGCCCGCCGATCACCAACGCGCCGAGTGGCCGCATGAAGAAGCCTGCACCGAAGGTGGCGAGCGCCGAAAGCAGGCTGGTCTGCTGACTGGCGGCGGGAAAGAAGCACTGGCCGATCTGGACGGCAAAGAAGGAGAAGACCAGGAAGTCGTAGAATTCGAGCGCGTTGCCGAGCGTGACTCCGA
>NZ_JAQGLC010000101.1 GCF_028293085.1 Sphingomonas bacterium | reverse complement strand
CCGTCGCCGCGGACAGATCCGTGGGGACCATCTCGCCGCGATGATGCTGCAGCCAGGCCGCCGCGGCGACCGGGTCCTGCGTCACCAACCTGTCGGCCACGCGCAGATGGACGCCCGAGCGCCAGGCCGCGATCTGCGGCGCCGTCACCGCCGCGTCCTGGCCGCGCAGCGCCGCCTGGTGCGCGATCGATTCCTCGCCGGTGGCGAGATAGGTGCCGAACAGGTCGGGATCGTCCGCATGGAGGACGGCGTCGTCGGCCGAATTGCGCTGGACCAGCCCGCTCTGGCGATCCTGCTCGACGGCGGTCTGCCGGTCCTTGAGCGCCTGGAGGCGGCCCTTGTCCAGCTCGAGCCGCGGGCCGACCGACTGGTCGTAGACCCCGCGCTGGCGATCGGTGGCCAGGCGCGCGCGGCCCTGGTCGAACGCTTCGTTCAGGGCCTTCGCCGCGGGCGCGATCGCGTCGACCGCGTCGAATCCGGACAGGTCGCCCAGCGCCGCGGTGACGGCGCGCGAGGTGGCGGCATAATCGTTCCACGCCTGCTTGGACCGGGCATCGTCGCGGAGCGTCTGCACATGGTCCCGCTCATGGGCGGCCGGGGCCGCGCCTTCTCCCTCGGGGGAGGGATGGGGGTTCGGCGATCCTGCCTCGTTCGGGGCGATGCCGGGCCTTCGCCGGCGGCCGGCGGCATCCGCCATTTTCGCGCCGGTATCGCCCAGCGTCCGCAGCCCGGCGCCCAGCGCCTGCAGGCCCGTGCCGGCATCGTCGCCGGCCCTGAGCTTGGCATCGGTCGTGCCGGCAAGGTCGACCCGGTTCTGCTCGATCGGAACCGTCGGCATCTCAGTGCACCGCCCGGCTGGATTGGGTAATGGCCGCCATGAGGAGCTCCTTGTCCGCAAAAAGAGCGGATTAGGACGGTGCGGCGGCATGTTGAATCGAGCCCGGTAGAGGCGAAGATACCCCCGATTCCGATCTATCTCCCGCTATCCCTGTATTGCGAAATATCTTCTGACATAGTGGCTGCGGACGAATCGACGCGGAGGCGCCGGCGGGGATGTGGCCGGTTTTCGCGCTCGATCACTGTCCGCGCGGGAAACGCCCGCGAAAGGGGAGCGGCGGATGCGACAAACGACCCTGTCTGTGGCCCTTGAGGTCAAGCCGGCGAGCCAGGACAGCCTGTCCGCCCTGATCGACGCTTTGCACGATAACGGCGCCGCGCCGGCCCGGGGATCACGCGATTTCGGCTGGTTCATGCAGGGCGTGCCCTCGGTGCATTTCCTGTCGCTGAGCGTCTTTCCGGGCGAGGATTATGATCCGCTGTTCGTGCTGGAGGCCAATTTCGACGGGCCGCCGGGCGTGTTCTGGGGGCAGCTCGAGGCGGCGATCGGTGGCGATCTGCGGGCCATGATCCGCTGCTGCAAGCGCCCGCTGAATCAGGATGCGCCTCTCTACGATGCGGTGACCGCGGCGGAATCGCGCGCGCCGGTCGCGCCCTATATGGAGGCGCGCTCGATCGAGCCCAGCGTGTTCCATCACGGCAATCGCGGCATGACGCGCGACCGGGTTCTCGCCGAAAGCAGCCTGTTCGGCGCGATCCGTACCGAGATCGCCACCGCCAACGGCCCCGGCCCGAGCCCCTATCGCGGCGCGGTGACGCCCGCCGACATCCATGCCAGGCTGCGCACGGCGCTGCTCCCGGCTTTCCCCTGGCTGGGGGAGAAGGCGCCGGCCCGCATCGGAGCCCTCGAACGCGTGGTGGATATCACGCGGCTGCTCGCCTTCGTGTTCGTGGTGGTCGTCGCCCTCTCGCTGCCCGGCCTGATCCTGGCGCCGATCATGCCGACAGGCCGCTATTTCATCCTGATGGCGTTCCTGCTGCTGCTCGTCGCGGTGCCGCTCTACCGCATCCGCGAGCCGTTGCCGGGGACCGGCGTCGCGGACCAGACGAGCGTGTTCGGCGTCGTCCTGAAGAACCTGCCGTTGATCGCGCTGTTCGTCGGCATCTATTTCGCCGTGGTCGCGCCGCTGGCGACGTTGGTCGCGTCGCTGCTCACCGGCAATGCGCTGGTCGTGGCCTGGGCAGCCGCGGCGCGGACGATCCTGCTCGGGCTCGCCAGCATCCCCTTCACCGCGGTCGGCATCCTGGCCTGGCTGCGCTGGCTGGAGCGGCGCGATTCCTCGCAGGATGCGCCGCCAATCGACGAAGAGGTGGTGCGCCAGATGGCGCAGCGCGAGGACTGGATTCCGCAGAACCATATGGGCTCGGTCGTGCTGATCAAGCCCGGCGTGCTGCGCACCATCATCGTGCGCGCGGGCCATCACGGGCTCGGCCTGTTCCTGCGGGTCAAGGCCACCGACGGCTATCTCGGCAGCATGCGCACCGTCCATTTCGCGCACTGGGCGTTCGTCAACAATGGCAGCCGGCTGATGTTCTTCAGCAATTTCGATCAGAGCTGGGAAAGCTATCTCGATGACTTCATCGAAAAGGCGCATGCCGGGCTCACGCTCGCCTGGGGCTGCGGGGTCGGCTTCCCCGCGACGCGCTTCCTGATCCAGGACGGCGCCAGCCATGGCCGCAAGTTCAAGGCCTGGGCGCGCCATTCGATGGCGGTCAGCCGCTTCTGGTACAGCGCCTACAGCAACCTCACCGTCGACCAGGTCGAGCGCAACAACCGCATCGCCAACGGGCTGCGCAGGAAATCGCTCACGAGCAAGGAGGCCGCCGCATGGATCAACGACCTGTGAGCGAGCCCGGCCGTGCCAAGCCGCCGAGCTGGCGCCTGAAGGCGCCGCACGACGCGACGACGCAGGGGCTGGTGGTCAGCGGCTTCGCCTCGCTGCCGACCGGGCGCGCGCTGTTCCTGGAATTCACCTGGAAGGGCAAGAGCGGCGGCGGCGCCTGGCTCGAGGCATTGCGCATGGTCGCGCCCGTCACCAACGCCGATGGCCGCGAAGCGCGGGCGACCGGGATCGCCTTCGCCCATACTGGCCTCGAGAAGATGGGGCTGCCCAGGGCCGCGCTCGATTCCTTCGCCGCGCCGTTCCGCGAGGGCATGTTCCAGGAGGACCGGCTGCGCCGCCTCGGCGATCGCCGCAACGGGGAATGGCTCGGCACCGTGATCGAAGGCGGGCCGAAATGGAGCGCCAACACGAAGCAGCGCGGCGCGCTGGAGAGCGTGGAGGACGATCAGTCCCGCGCGAAGACCTCGACCGGCCACCGCGAGGAACAGATCGCCACGCCGATCACCGTCCATGCCCTGGTGCTGCTCTACGACACCGACGAGGCGAGCGCCGAGACTTGGGCCGAGCAGGTCGAGAAGGCGCTGAAACCGCATGACGTGAAGGTGGTCCACCGCCTCCCGCTCGATCTGCGCCCCGACGAAAAAGGCACCGCGCGCGAGCATTTCGGTTTCGCTGACGGCATCTCGCAACCGATCCCGTTCGACGACGACGCGGTGGTGCTGAGCACCGGTGCCCCCGCCGTGCGCGATTACTGGAACGGGGTCCCGCTCGGCGAGATTCTGTTCGGCCACACCAACGGCCATCATGAGGACGCCCCCGGCCCCGTCGTGCGCGACGACGACAAGTCCCGCGCGGCCGGCCTGCCGCCACATCCCTTGGCGGAGGGCTATCTCGATCTCGGTCTCGACGGCAGCTATATGGTGGTGCGCGAACTCAAGCAGGACGTCGTCGCCTTCTGGCAATCGATGCGCGACAACGCGACGCGGATCCGCCAGCGCGATCCCGAACATTCCGGCCACGTCACCACCACCTGGCTCGCCGAACGTACCGTCGGGCGCAACACCAAGGGGGATCTGCTCTGCCCGGCCGGCTATCTGCCGCCCAATGCCTATGATCAGCCGGAAAATGATTTCGGTTTCCACGATCGCGACGTGCACGGCGTCGGCTGCCCGGCGGGCTCGCATGTCCGCCGCTCCAACCCGCGCGACGGCCTGGCGCCGACGCCGGGCGAGAAGCAGACCCTGCTCGATGCCGCGAACAATCACCGCATCCTGCGGCGCGGGCGCAAATATGGCTCGACGATCAGCGTGCCGCCCAAGGAGGACGGGGTCGATCGCGGCCTGCTGTTCATCTGCCTCAACACCGATATCGCGCGGCAGTTCGAATTCGTGCAGCAGACCTGGCTGCTCAACCCCAATTTCGCGACCCTGTTCGACGAGACCGATCCGCTGGTCGGGCCCAAGGGCACCATGACGATCCGCGAGGAACCATTGCGCCGCATCGTCGATGTCGAGACCTTCGTGCAGATGGCCGGCGGCGATTATTTCTTCCTGCCGAGCATGCCGGCGCTACGCTATCTGGCGTCGCTGTGAGCGTCCTCTCCTCCACCGCGGTGCTGCGCCCGGGCGCGACGGGCTTCAAGCGGCTGCTCATGAAGGCGGCGATGGCGATCATGCCCTTCGGCTTCCGGCTGCTGCGTCGGTTCAAGCCGATCCCGCGCTTCGGCAAGACCTTCGTCGTCACGCTTCACGACGATGTCCGCGAAGTGTTCGCGACCGATCCGGCGTTCGGCGTGACCTATAAGGAAAAGCTCGACGTCATCATGGGCGGCGAGCCCTTCTTCCTCGGCATGGCGGATACGCCGCAATATCGCGCCGACACCGCGGCGATGCGCAAGGTCGTGCGGCCGGATGACCTGCCCGGGCTCGCGGCGAAGGTCGAGGCGATGGCCGAGGCGATCGTCGCCGGCGCCGGCGGCCGGATCGAGGTGGTCGACACGCTGGTGCGGCGCGTGACCTTCGATTTCCTCGCCGAGTATCTGGGCGTGCCCGCGCCGCCGGGCGGCGATCTCCGCGTCTGGGGCACGCGGCTGTTCGAATATCAGTTCGTCGCCAGCGACGCGCCGCTCGTCGAAGAGGTCAAGGTGATCGCCCCGGCGCTGCGCGATCATATCCAGCAGCAGATCGAAAAACGCCGCGCCAAGCCGGGCGCCGACGACGTGCTCGGGCGCAGCCTGAAGCTGCAGAAAGCCGGCGAGCCCGGCTTCAGCGACGCGCAGATCCGCACCGCGCTGATGGGCTTCATCGTCGGCGGACCGCCGCAGCCGCCGATGGTGGTGCCCCAGGCGATGGAGCAATTGCTCCGCCGGCCCGATGTGCTGCGCGGCGCGCAGGCTGCCGCTCGAGCGAACGACGATGCGCTGCTCGCGGGCTATGTGCGCGAGGCGATGCGGTTCGATCCGCTCGCGCCCGGGCTACCGCGGACGGCGGTGAGGGATTGGACGGTCGCGCAGGGCACGAAGCGCCAGTGCCTGGTTCCGGCCGGATCGACGGTGTTCGTCGCCTTTGCCTCGGCGATGCGCGACGGCCGCCGCGTGCCAAACCCGGAGACATTCGATCCGCGCCGGCTGCCGCACGAATATATCCACTTCGGCTATGACCTGCATCAGTGCTTCGGCATCCACATCAACAACGCCACGCTGCACCTGATGCTGAAGCCGCTGCTCAGGCGCGACAATCTCCGCCGGGCGCCGGGCGCTGCGGGCAAGCTCAGCAAGAACGGCGCCTTCGCGGAATCGCTGACGGTGGACTATGACTGACCCTTTCGCGGGGTGATTATGGCTGGCCGGCGCGCTATTATCGCGCATGGCCGAACTCGATACGATCGTCGCCGACATCGCCGCCGAAATGGCGGATGCGCCCGATCGCGGGACGGTGGCGGATTATATCCCGGTCCTGGGCGAGGTCCCCGCGAGCAAGTTCGGCATGGCGGTGATCGAGGCGGACGGCAGCTGCCATCTGGCGGGCGATGCCGGGGAGCCCTTCTCGATCCAGAGCATCTCCAAGGTGTTCAGCCTCACCCTGGCGCTGGGCGCGGTCGGCGACAAATTGTGGGAAAGGGTCGGGCGCGAGCCGTCGGGCAGCGCGTTCAATTCGATCGTCCAGCTCGAAACCGAATCCGGCATTCCGCGCAATCCCTTCATCAACGCGGGCGCCATCGTCGTTGCGGACATGATTCTCGGCGGCCACGAACCGGTCGAGGCGATCGGCGAGATATTGCGCTTTGTCCGCTCGCTGGCCGATGACGACAGCATCTTCATCGACGGGCGCGTCGCCGCAGCGGAGCAGGAAACGGGGTTCCGCAACATGGCGCTGGCCAATTACATGCGCGCCTTCGGCAATATCCGGCATCCGGTCGAGCGGACGCTCGGCGTCTATTTCAATCAATGCGCGCTGGCGATGAGCTGCCGCCAGCTCGCTTCGGCCGGCCGCTATCTGATGGCCGGCGGCGTCAACCCGGCGACCGGCCATTCCATCGTGTCGACGCAGCGCGCTCGGCGCATCAACGCGCTGATGATGACCTGCGGCCATTATGACGGCTCGGGAGAATTCGCCTTCCGCGTCGGCCTGCCGGGCAAGTCCGGCGTGGGCGGCGGCATCCTGGCCATCGCGCCGGGGCGGGCGTCGATCGCCGTATGGTCGCCGGGGCTCAACGCGCGCGGCACGTCGCAGCTGGGCGCGCTGGCGCTGGAGCGGCTGGTGCATCGCACCGGATGGTCGGTGTTCGAGCCGTCGGACGCCTAAGGTCCGTCCCGGCTACTCGTCCAGCTCGCCGATCGCCGGCACCGCCGTGAAGCGGAAGACGGCGCCCCCTTCCGCCGGTTCGCCGCGACGAGCGTTCCGTCATGCGCCTCGACGATCCGCCGCGAGATCGACAGCCCGATGCCCATCGCGCCGCCCGCCTTGGTCGTGGCGAAGCGCGAACAGAGCCGGTCGCGCAACCAGTGAGGGCAACATGTAACCGAACAACCGGCCGAACATCACCCTTCCCTGCTATGGACTCATTGAATGGTAATCATCATAATGATTATCATTCAATGAGAGCCGATTCAGCGGCTCCGCCGTGACACGAGCAAATGGGAGACGGATATGTACGGCAAAGGGGGCGGCCCAGGCCGCGGTGTGAAGAGTGTACGAAACGTCCTGCTCGCGAGCGGGGCCCTGCTACTGATCGCGACTCCGGCAGCCGGACAAACCGGTGCCACATCACCAGCGGCATCCAACGCCGGCGCAGATGGGGATCAGGCGTCCGCCGATATCCCCGACATTCTCGTCACCGCAAGGCGCCGTACCGAGCGGCTGATCGACGTGCCGGTGGCCGCGACCGCAGTCGGCGCCGCCGAGATTCGCCAGTTCAACATCACCAATCTGGCCAATATCAAGGTTGCCGCGCCGCAGATCTCGTTCGATCGGGGCGGAACGGGCAGCAGCACCTCGATCTCGTTGCGCGGCGTGAGTTCGTCGAGCCTAGACGCGGGCCTCGAGCAATCCGTGCTGGTCGATTTCGACGGCATGCCGACCAGCCGGGGCCGAATCGTCAGCGATGGCCTGTTCGACGTCGAGACGATCGATGTGCTGAAAGGCCCGCAGGCACTGTTCTTCGGCAAGAACTCGCCCGGCGGGGTTGTCTCGATCAGGTCGGCCGACCCCAAGTCGCATGTAGAGGGCTATGTGCGCGGCGGGTACGAGTTCACCCAGGATCTGGCCTCGCTGGAGGCGGCGGTGAGCCTTCCGATCACTGACAATTTCGGGGTTCGGCTCGCCGGCTTTGGCAGCACCAGCCGCGGCTATATCCGTAATTCCGACGTGCTCGGCATCGCTGACCCCTTCCGCACGGCAAGGCTGCCGACCTATACCGGCGGCACTTTCGATCCGGCGGGCAAGCCACTTTACGGGGCGGAGAAGAAGCTCGCCGGCCGTTTCACCGCGAAATATGACGACGGCAGCTTCGATGCGACGCTCAAGGTGCTGGTCTCGCATTTCGAGAGCGACGGCATCCAGAACCTTGCCGAGATCATGGGATGTGGCGGAGGTCGCACCCATCCGATCTCATCGACGGCGCAGGATCCCTATGGCGACTGCGCGATCGACAACCGCAATTCATACGGCCTGCCACCCCAGGCCGTGCTCGATGCCTGGCCGGAGGTGGCCCGCTACAATAATGGCCATCCCTATAGCCTGAACGATACCCTGTTGCCGACGCTGACCCTCAACAAATCGCTGGGCAAGGTAACGCTGACTTCGATCACCAGCCTGCTGCACTATAACTTCGTCAATCAGGGCAGCGGCGATCGCACCGCCTATGCCTATTTCTATTCCAACAACAACGAAATCAACACGAGCTTCGTGCAGGAGGTGCGCGCGGTTTCGTCATTCGGCGGCATGTTCGATTTCGCTGCGGGGGGCTATTATGCCGACGACAAGCGCACCTTTTACAATGGTACCGCCAATCCCCCCGCCGCTCCGGATCCGGTAACCGGGGGCCTGCACGCCTTCCAGTTGCGCGCCGATAATCGCGGTCACGCCTTCTCGGCTTTCGGCCAGGTCATCTTCCGCCCGATCGAGGCAGTCGAACTGGCTGGCGGCGCACGTTACACGACTGAAACCAAGCGCCTCGCGCTCCAGAACATCTTCGTCAACGCCGCCTTCGTGGCCAGCTACAAACCGGTAGGAACCATCGTCGGCGGCAGCCGCACCGAGGACAATGTTTCTCCCGAGGTGACGCTGACGGTCCACCCCACCAAGGACGTGATGGTCTACGCCGCGTACAAGACCGGCTATCTCTCGGGTGGCTTTTCGAACCCGGGCACGGTGACGCCAGCGAGCACCATCGCCACCAACACCTATGGCGAGGAAACTGTTCAGGGATTCGAGGGCGGTACCAAGTTCACGATCCTCGCCCGCACATTGACGGGATCGCTGATCGGGTATCGTTATGTCTACAAGGGCCTGCAGCTGACCTCGAACGATTCGTCGGTCAGTCCACCCGTCATCCGCACCCAGAATGCCGGAAACAGCCTGGTCCAGGGTGTCGAGCTGGAGCTTAACTACCGGCCGGTCCAGGGCCTGTCGCTGCGTGGTTCGGCCAGTTACAACGACGCCTATTACCGCACCTTCGTCGGGGCGCAGTGCTATGCCAGTCAGACCGCGGCGCAGGGCTGCGTCGCCGGCAGTCAGAATCTCAGCGGCAGGGATCTGTCGCGGGCACCGGACTGGATCCTGTCGGCTGGGGCGATGTACGATTTCGATATCGGCGGTGGCTACCGGATGCAGCTCAACGCGGATGCGCGCCGCACCTCGAGCTACTATGTTGCGGTCAATCTCAATCCCAATGCGCTGCAAAGGGGTTTTACCCTGCTCAATGCCGGCGCGCGGTTCACCTTGCCGGATGATCGATGGTCCCTTGCGGTGATCGGCCGCAATCTCACCAACCAGCGCTACGCTACGATGGGCAACGACAAGGCCGCGGGCCTTGGCGACGTATATGCTACTGCGGGCGAACCGCGCGCCGTCGTTCTGCAGGCGGAGACTCGCTTCTAATTGCCGGACAGGAAAGCCGCAGGAGGCAATATTGAATGATCCATCCATATTGTCGGGAACGGCGGGGGTGACACGCCGCAGCCTGTTGGGGGCCGCAGCCCTGACCGCCGCGGCGTTACAGTGCCCCGCCATGGCTGTCGCCGGCACTGGCCCGGACAGTGCACCCGATGTTCCGCTCGACGCCGTGCAGCCGTTCGGCCAGGGCGTCCTCAAATCCGAAGGCGTGGTCGTTGATCGCGACGGCTCGGTCTATGGCGCGGGCCGCAACGGGATCGTCTACAAGGTCGATCCGGAGGGCGTCGTCAGCGTCGTAACGACCTTGCCCGAAGGGGCCATCCCGAATGGTCTCACCATGGATCGCAATGGCGATCTTCTCTATTGCGATCTCGGCCGCCGGGCGGTGTTGCGCGTCACGCGTTCCGGCAAGATCTCCCTGGTCGCCGACGAAGCCGGCGGCCTCAAACTGGCCTCCCCCAATTTCGCGACCTACGATGCGGAGGGCAATCTGTACGTCTCCATCAGCAGCTTGGCGGGGCTGGAGGGGGCTATGGCGGAATTGGCCGCACCGCAGCCGCGGGGCGCGCTGGTCCGCATTCGTCCCAACGGCAAATCGG
>NZ_JAQGLC010000063.1 GCF_028293085.1 Sphingomonas bacterium | reverse complement strand
ACGTGCCCCAGGGCCTGGCCAACGCGACCGACATGCTGGTCGAGATGGATTACCAGGACGCGAATGGCCAGGTGCTGACCGCATCGCGCACCATCCCGATCTTCCCATCGGCAGTGCAGCTCGGCGTGAAGACCGATGGCTGGCTGATGAAGCAGGACGATCTGCGCCTGCGCTTCGTCGCGCTCGACACAAGCGGCAAGCCGGTGGCCAACCAAAAGGTGACGGTCGCGCTCTACAGCCGCAAGATCCTGACCGCGCGCCGACGGCTGATCGGCGGCTTCTACGCCTATGACAACCAGATGAAGACGGAGAAGCTCTCCGCCACCTGCACCGCGACGACCGACAAGCTCGGCATGGCGCAATGCGCCGCCGACCCGGGCATTTCGGGAGAAGTCTATGCGGTCGCGACGACGCAGGACGCCAACGGCAATGTCGCGCGCGCGACTCAGTCGGTCTGGCTGGCGGGTGACGATGAGTGGTGGTTCGGCGGCGACAATGGCGACCGGATGGACGTGGTCCCCGACAAGACCGCTTATCAGGCTGGCGAGACCGCCCGCATCCAAGTGCGCATGCCGTTCCGCGAGGCGACCGCGCTGGTCACGGTCGAGCGCGAGGGCGTGCTGTCCAGCTTTGTGACCAAGCTTTCGGGCACCGATCCGGTGATCGAGGTGAAGATGCCCGGCAGCTACGCGCCCGACGTGTTCGTGTCGGTGATGGCGGTGCGTGGCCGCGTCGAAGGCGGCTTCTGGAGCTGGATGCACGGCATCGCGCAAAGCCTGGGCCTTGCCAGCGGACCGCCGGCCGCGCCCGAGCCGACCGCTCTGGTCGATCTCGCCAAGCCAGCCTACCGCCTCGGTATCGCCAAGGTGAAGGTCGGCTGGGAGGCGCATCAGCTCCAGGTCGCGGTCAAGGCCGACCGCGAGAAATACGCCGCGCGCGACGTCGCGCAGGTCGATATCCAGGTGAAGACCCCGGACGGCAAGCCGGCGGCGACGGCGGATGTCGCCTTCGCCGCAGTCGACCAGGCGTTGCTGCAGCTCGCCCCCAATGAAAGCTGGGACGTGCTGACCGCGATGATGGGCGAGCGGCCGATCTCGGTGCTCACCTCGACCGCGCAGATGCAGGTCGTCGGCAAGCGCCATTATGGCCGCAAGGCGGTCGAGGCTGGCGGCGGCGGCGGCGCCGACGCGTCGGGGCTCAACCGCGAGAATTTCCAGCCGGTCTTGCTGTGGAAGGGCCGGGTGGCGCTCGACGCGAACGGCCATGCCCGGATTCCGGTCACGCTGAGCGACGCTTTGTCCTCGTTCAGGCTGGTGGCGATCGCGACCGACGGGGCGCAATTGTTCGGCACCGGCACGGCCAATGTGCGGACCGCGCAGGACCTGTCGATCTATGCCGGGATTCCGCCCTTGGTGCGCACCGGCGATTTCTTCGCCGCGGGCTTCACGCTGCGCAACGGCTCGGACAAGCCGATGAAGGTGACGGCCACGGTCGACATCAGCCCGCGCGTCGCGACCGGGCATCCGCTGACCGTGATCATTCCGGCGGGCGGCGCGATGCCGGTCGCCTGGAACCTGACCGCCCCGAACGACATCGCCAATCTGCGCTGGCACGTCAGCGCCAGAGCGGAGAACGGCAAGGCGGTCGATCAGCTGACGGTCAACCAGGATGTGGTGCCCGCGGTGCCGGTCGAGGTCTGGGCGGCGACGCTCGCCCGTGTCGGCAGCGACACCTCGATCGCGATCGCGCCGCCGGCGGGCGCTTTGCCCGGGCGCGGCGTGGTCGATATCCGGCTCGACGATACGCTCGCGCCGCCGCTCGAGGGGGTTCGCGCCTTCATGTCGGGCTATCCCTATGATTGCTTCGAGCAGCGGCTGTCGCGGATCGTCGCGCTCGGCGATGCGCCGGGCTGGACGGCGCTGGCCGGGGAAATCCCGACCTATCAGGCCGATGACGGGCTGCTGCGCTTCTGGCCCTCGGCTGGCCTGCAGGGCTCCGAGGTCCTGACCGCCTATGTGCTGTCGCTGACCGCCGATGCGGGGCTGCCGATCCCGGAAGCGTCGAAGACGCGGATGATCGAGGGGCTGAAGGCCGTGCTTGACGGCCGGTTGCGGCACGACACCTATGGCGATGTCCGTCTCGAAAAGCTCGCCGCCTTCGCCGCGCTCGCGCGGGTCGGCGCGGCGACGCCGGGGATGCTCGGCCAGGTCAGCATCACGCCCAGGGAAATGCCGACGGCGAGCGTGGCGGATTATCTCATCGCGCTCGATCATGTGCAGGGCCTTGCCAACGGCCCGGCGCTCAAGACCAATGCGGAAGCCGTCCTGCGCTCGCGCATCGCCTATGAGGGCACGCGGCTCGATCTGACCGACGCCTCGAGCTCGAGCTGGTGGCTGATGTCGTCGAGCGACGAGGCAGCGATCAAGGCATTGATCGCGACGCTCGGCCGGCCCGGCTGGCAGGATGACGCGCCGAAGATGATGGTCGGCGTCTCGCTCCGCCAGGTGCGCGGGCATTGGGATACGACCACCGCCAATGCCTGGGGCACGGTCGCGGCGCATAAATTCGCCGGCCTCTATCCGGCGAGCGCGATCATGGGCACGACCACGCTGGCGCTGGGCAACCGGGCGGTGACCAAAGCGTGGCCGCTCTCGGTCGATCTGCGCCAGGCGAGCTTCCCGCTTCCCGCCGCGCAGATGCCGCTCCGCCTGGCACAATCGGGCGGCGCGGGGCCCTGGGCGAGCGTCTCGGTCTCGGCCGCGGTGCCGCTGACCAAGCCGCTCAACGCCGGCTACAAGATGACGCGCAAGGTCGATGTGGTGCAGGCGCGCACCGCGGGCGTGCTGACGCGCGGCGACGTCGTGAAGGTGACGATCACGATCGAGGCGACGGCGGAGCGCAACTGGGTGGTGATCGACGATCCGATCCCGGCGGGCGGGACGATCATCGGCGATCTGGGCGGCCAATCCAAGATCCTGGCCGATCAGGGCAAGACCGGCGACGGCTTCGAGTTCGTGGCGCTCGACGGCGACGGCAAGCTCTGGGACGTCGAGGTCGGGGCCCAGCTCGGCTATGTCGAGCGCGGCAATGATGCCTGGCGCGCCTATTTCTCCTGGGTCCCGCGCGGCAAGCTGACGGTCAGCTATCTCGTCCGGCTCAACGCCGCGGGCCGGTTCAACCTGCCGCCGTCGCGGGTCGAGGCGATGTACTCGCCCGCGATCCGCGCACAGCTGCCCAACGCGCCGATGACGGTGGCGCAGCGGTGAGGATGTGGCGAGGCTGAGGGCGTATCTGCGCGAATTGTGGGCGCGATTCGAGCGATTGCTGCCGGGTGAAGGCCGAAATCCGGCTGCGCGGTTCGCGGCGCTGGAGGACCGGTTTCGCCGGAGAGCGGTGTCGTTCCGGGCCACGTTGCGGACCCGGAGCGGCGCGACGCTCGCGGCACTGGGGCTCCTCGTCGTCGCTTTTGCCTCGATCGACTACGCCACCTTCCCGCCGCCGCTTCCCGGCTATGCGCGGGTCCGCGCTGCCTGGCACCCGTCGGAATCGTGGCTCTATGATCGAGACGGCCAGCTGATCGACAGCGCCCGGGTCGATTTCGCGGCGCGGCGGCTCGGCTGGACGCCGCTCGACAAGGTCTCGTCGGTCACCCGCGACACGCTGGTCGCGGCCGAGGATCGCCGTTTCTTCAGCCATGGCGGGGTCGACTGGCTCGCGCTGCTCGGCGTCGCGCGCGACCGTGCGCAGGGCGCGCGCGCGCGCGGCGCGAGTACGCTGTCGATGCAGGTCGCGGGCTTCCTCGCGCCCGATCTCGCCGCGCCGGGCCGGCGGCATTTCTGGGACAAGATCCGCCAGATGCGCGCCGCCTGGGCGCTGGAAAATGGCTGGAGCAAGAACCAGATCCTCGAGGCCTATGTGAACCTCGCAGGCTTTCGCGGCGAGGCGCAGGGGATCGGCGCCGCGGCGCTCGGGCTGTTCGGCAAGACCCCCGATGCGCTGGCGCGCGACGACGCACTGCTGCTCGCGGCCTTGTTGCCCGAGCCGCAGGCCGATGCTGCTATCGTCGCCAGGCGGGCCTGCGCGATCTCGCACGAGAAGGATTGTATGCGCTTCGCGGGCGAGGCGGCGTCGATGCTCGGCCCGGCGCGCAGCCTCGCGCTCGATCCAGGGCTTGCCCCGCATCTCGCCGACCGGCTGCTGACCAGATCGGGGCTCAGGATCAGGACGACGCTCGATCGACGCATCCAGCAGCTCGCGATCATGGCGCTCAAGCGCCAGCTCCAGGGGCTGGGCGGCGCGCGGGCGCGGGACGGGGCGGTGGTGGTGCTCGACAATCAAAGCGGCGACGTGCTCGCCTATGTCGGCGGCATCGGCGGCGCCTCGACCGCGCCCTCGGTCGACGGCGCCAATGCCTATCGCCAGGCCGGATCGACGCTGAAGCCCTTTCTCTACGCCCAGGCGATCGAGAAGGGCTATCTGACCCCCGCCTCGATCCTCGACGATTCGCCGGTCCAGCTCGACACCGCCTCGGGCCTCTATGTGCCGCAGAATTACGATCGCGGCTTCAAGGGCCCGGTATCGGCGCGGTCGGCGCTGGCGGGTTCGCTCAACGTGCCCGCGGTGCGCACGCTCCTGCTGGTCGGCGTCGATCCCTTTCGCGACCGGCTATGGGATACGGGCTATCGCGGCATGACCGAGGACGGCCAATATTACGGCTTCTCGCTCGCTTTGGGCTCGGCCGAGGTGACCCTGCTCGAACAGGCCGATGCCTATCGGAGCCTTGCCAATGGCGGGCGCTGGTCGCCGCTCCGGCTGACCGCGACCGATCCCCGCGAGCCGCCGCGCAAGGTGACGACGCCCCAGGCCGCCTGGCTCGTCGACGACATGATGGCCGACGCCAATGCCCGCGCCGCCACCTTCGGGCTCGATTCGGCGCTGCGCCTGCCTTTCTGGGCGGCGGTGAAGACCGGCACCTCCAAGGCGATGCGCGACAATTGGTGCATCGGCTTTTCCGATCGCTACACCGTGGCGGTGTGGGTGGGGAATCTCGAAGGCGATCCGATGCGCGCGGTTTCCGGCACCAGCGGCGCGGCGCCGGTGTGGCGCGATCTGATGCTGGCGCTGAACAGCGACCGCACGGTCGTGCCGCCGCCCCGTCCGCCGGGGATCGAGCAGCGCGCGATCCGCTTCGCCAACCATATCGAGCAACCGCGCGTGGAATATTTCCTCGCCGGCACCGCCCAGACCGAGATCGCTGCCGCACCCGCGGCGTCACGGCGGCCGCGCATCACCAATCCGGTGACGGGCAGCGTCTATGCGATCGATCCCGATATCCCGCCCGATCGCCAGCGTCTGGCGGTCGGCGTGTCGGGTGAAGTGACGGCGCACCGGCTCGTGCTCGACCGGCGCGATCTCGGCGCGGCCGATTCGCAGCCGCAAATCCTCGCTGCGCCGGGGCAGCACCGGCTAAGGCTGATCGATGTCGGCGGGCATGTGGTGGATCAGGTGCTCTTCACGATCAGGTGATTCGGGGCAGGTGATTCGGGGGGCAGGTGATTCGCCCGATCGAACCAAATCCTTTTCAGTGCGTTTGGCGCAATGGTCCCATCCCCTTTCGGGACCGGTGCCACAAGCACTACGGCACCGGCCGCGCTCGCGCTTTCAGGCGCGGCGCGGCCGAACCCGGGCGGAAAATCCGCCCGGGCCGTGACGACCCCTTACCAGTAGAAGTTGCGGATCACGTCGATGACGATGCCGCGGCGGGTATCGACCAGCAGCACATCATTATAGTGGCGCACCCAGCGCTGGTTATAGCCGGTCGGCGGCAGGCGATAGCGCCACGGATCGGCAATGAAATAACGCGGGCCGTAATAGCCGGCCGAGATGCGCACGCCCGGACGGAACGACGTGTAGCGGAACGGCGCACGCCAGTTGCCGCGCGAGAA
>NZ_JAQGLC010000050.1 GCF_028293085.1 Sphingomonas bacterium | reverse complement strand
CGTCCGTGGCCGGTCCTGGCCAGCGCCGCACCGGGTCGATTATACCTTCAGTGTGACCCGGTTATGATGCCCCCACCCTGCGCTCGCATGCCGGGATCGGAGCTCATGTCATAGCAATGCAGATCCGCGCCGAAACTGACCGGTCAGGAAAAAGCGCCACAATAAAACACCCCACTGACTTATTTATTCAAGTAGTCTTACAATAAGTCTGCATCATCTGTTCGGGTTTCTTTTCTCTCCGATCCAATATCTGGACGTCACTATTGGGCGTTCTCCACGAAAATCGCCGATATCTCTCGCATTACGGTGACATTTTACTAAACCCCTTAATCCCGGCCGTCCACCCATGGTCAGCCTCGTGATATCGAGTCCACCGCATCACATCACCGGCATGGCCGCCGGTACCGCTCCAGGTGCGCACCCGGCGGCTGGCATCCGCTTGCGTATGGCCCGCGCGCTACAACGCAACGGGTAGGCAGGCGCCGACCTCACCTGTAGCTTCTCTCGCGCCATACGGCTGAGGGGATTGCAGCGATCGGACTTTTCTGGCGCCCAGGTGCGGCATTCGCGACTCTGGCGCTGGCGATATCGCCGGCTTGCGGGGCAGAGCGGCGCGAGTGGAACTACGAGCTCAAATGTCGCCCGATGGTCGACGTGACTCTTCGAACGGAACTGGATCTTTGCGCGGCGTCCACCGGGTGCCGGATGTTTCAGAACGCCATGCGGAGCTGCGAGCCGGCGAAAAAATTCTTCGACCGCCTGAAGTCGGTGCTGAACGAAAAAAGCCGCACAACACACCCCGACTATGACGCGCTTGGCCCCGCGGACAAGAGCGCCAGATTGAAGCAGCTGGTCGTGAGCAACGCAGACATATTCGAGGCTGGCCTGCCGGCGCCCGTAGCGAATCGCGGAATCGCGGCAAATGATCAGGCGATGGCAGGCGTCCTTGCGCGCTGGAAGATGCTCCACCGCGAGGAAGCGTCTCTCACCTTGCCCGACGGCGGCTACTATGAAGGCGGCGTGAAGGACGGAAAGCCGGATGGCGTGGGCGTACTGGTTTGGCCGGAAGGTGGCGAGGTGACTCGGGCACAATTTGCTGACGGCAAGGTGAGCGGCCAGGGGCAGGTGATCTTCCCTGATGGCAACAAGGGGACCGGTTGGCTGACGACCGACCCCAGGACCGGCTTCGTCCTACTCGACGGGCCAGGCGCGGTACAGTTCGCTGGTCCAGGCGCGAAGGCGATTGCCGGCAGGTTCCGCATGTCGGCGATGATTGGTCTGCTGGAGATCACCGAGGCAGACGGGCGAACGCGCCTTTCCTTCAATGACGACAAGGGAAATCGGGTGAGTTGGGGGAAGCCATTTGCCGATGGCGAGCAGCCTGTTCCGCCCGAGGTCCCGGAACGCTATCTTCCGCTACCGACGGAGCCGGGCTGGATACCGTGGGCAGGAGTACAGTGACGTTCCTGCTTGAGCGCGGGCACTTTGATTGAACTCGCTGCTAACGCTTATAGCCGAAGCTGCTGCTTTCGACCGACACCGTTGCCCTCGCATTGTCACCGAGCGGAATATCCGCTGTGCCATAGGCGCCGTGCGTGCCGTGCGAGCCGATCATGACGCCGACCTCGCCGTGGATGCCGCGCCCGGGGCTCTCCGATTCCGACAGTTCGCCACGAGCAGCGGCGGCCTTTTCCACGGTGTTGTTGTTCTGGATCTCCAGTCGCTGCTCGTCCGTCAGGCGAATGGTGTCGTCGGCCGGGGGCGATGCGGGCTCCGCCATCGGCGCTGCCTGAGTCGCAGGGGCCGGCGCCGATTGTGCCGATGACGCCGCCGGCCAGCAGGAAGCGCCCGCGACAAGGGCGAACCCGATCGGGAAGACACGGAAACAGGAAGTCGAACGGATCATAGCGCTCCTTGATCATACATGACAAACTCGGGGACACTATACTAATTCTTACTTCGGCGCGGGCGAGACTACTGTTCGAGTCTGACGATGCCGGTGTGGCTTTTGGTGCCGATAGGACGATTCGTAGCCGTGCTCCACCTCAGTTTAGCTTGCGGCTTGGTTGTGAAATAGACCAGCACACCCGTCCAGCCCGCTGTGTGCTCTAAAACCTTCGCCCGGTGGCGCTGCTCGTGCTCTCCGGAGCCGAAGACATAGACTATCTTGGTGCCCGGTGACAGGCTCTGGAGTTCCTCGATCGTCATGGTCATCCTATGCCTGATCGCCGGGCTTATCGGAAGGCATGTCGGCAAGCGTGCTCAGCGTCGAACATTATTCGCGCAATACTATTTCCCATTCTGTTGCACTTGAGCTTGGATGCCTCCTGGCGTAGTTCATACAAGATATTGATTTATAACGATAGTTGTAGCCTTCGCTCCCACCCAAAATGTCAGCGAACAGCATGACATTTTGCCCACCCCACCCTTGATTCAAACCCCACCGCACCGCCGCTATCCCGGCCCCATGATCTACGACCCCGCCTTTGCCGATCAGGCCCGAGACATGTGCCGCCTCGGCGCCACCGACGAGGAGCTCGCCGAGCATTTCGCGGTCTGCGTCCGCACCATCTATCGCTGGCGCAACAGCCATGAGGCCTTCGCCAAGGCCGTCGTCATCGGCAAGGACTATGCCGACGCCCGCGTCGAGCGCGCGCTCTATTCCCGCGCCGTGGGCTGCACCGTCGAGCGCACCAGGGTCTTCCGGCATGGCGATGCCGATCCGGTCTATGCGACCTATCGGGAGCACCTCCCGCCGGACGCCAACGCCGCGCTGCACTGGCTCCGCGTCCGCCAGCCGGAGAAATGGCGCATCCGCGACGAACCGGAGGAGGATACCGGTTGGGGCAAGATCATCGAAGAGGCGTTCGCCCGCGTCGGCAAGTCGGACCGCCTCGACGAGGCGGCCAGGCTGGCCGAGCCGCCGCCACCGCCCCCGCCCCCGCCCCCGGCACCACCACCGCCACCACCACCGCCACCGCAAGCCGCCGCTCCGGACCCCGATCCGGCGCCGGCTCCTGACCTGGACATGCGCCCGGATGACGATCCGGCGTCGGAGCCCAGTCTATACCCGGATGAAGGCCCGCGCCCGGCCTCACCTGCAGGACCGGCTCCGCCACCGCCGGCTCCCCCGCCGCGTCCTCCGCTGTTCGAGCGCTTTTCCCGTCCCGGCGGCGGCTATGGGCCCCGGCCGCCCGACGGCGGCTGATCGATCGCAGGACGGACCTCGGCCATGATCCGCCGCCCATGCCGGGCGAGCGTCAGACCAGCCCCGCGCCCTCCAGCGCGATCACGGGCACGATATCCCCCGGCCCCGCACGCGGCAGGGTCAGCGTCAGCCCCGCCTCGGTGCGTTCGGCGATCACCGGCCCGCCGCCGACGAGCGTCGCCCGCGCGATCGTCGCGCCCGGCAGCGCCCGGCTCCCCAGCGCGGCGATCGTCACCGGCTGCTCCGGCCAGCGCAGCAGCGCCGCGAACAGCCGCCCGTCCTTCACCGTGAAGCGCACATCCTGCGCGGTGAAGCCGCCGGCCCCACTCTTGCTCATCTGGCCCTCGTTCATGTGGCCCGCGCTGAGCCGGGTCGGCCCCTCGCCATAGATCCGCCACGGCCGCGATCCGTAAATCGCCGCCTCGCCGTTGCGCGCCATCCAGCGCGTGATGCCGGCGACCACTTTCTCCTCCTCGCTGTCGATCGTGCCGTCGCCGCGCATCGGGATCGAGAGCAGGAGGTTGCCGTTCTTCGACACCACGTCGCACAGCCGCTGCACCACCTGCTCGGCCGGGACGTAGCTTTTGGTGTCGAACCGGGCGCGGTTGTAATGCCAGTCGCCGATGCAGGTGCAGGTCTGCCACGGCTCGGCGCGCAGCCGGTCGCTATAGCCGCGCTCCACATCCTCGATCATCGCGCGGCGCTGATAGGCCGAGAGCAATTTGCCCGTCAGCACCACATCCATCTTGCCGTGCAGCCGCCGCGACTGATCGTAATAATGCGCCAGCGCCTCCAGGCCGGTCGAGCCGAAGGGCAGAGCGGTATCGTCGAGATAGACGAGATCGGGCCGGTATTTCTCGACCAGCTCCTTTTGCCGCAGCAGCCACTTGTCGGCAAAGGCCGGCGGCGCGGGCGGCGATCCTTCCATCCAGCGCCCGTCATGCACCTCGTGCCACGCGTCCATCGCCGCGATCGAGCTGATCCCGTCGGGCGGCACATAGGATGGCCCGACATAGAGCTCCTGCGGGTCGAGCCCGTCCCACCAGGTCCCCTTGCCGTCGGCCTTGCGCAGCCTGAACGCGTCGTAGCGCTGCCCGGCGCGCGGGCCGACCGTGTCATAGCCATAGGCCGTCTGCCACCAGTGCCAGGCGTGCGAGGTGTGGTTGCTCACCCCGAAGCGCAGCCCCGCCGCCCGCGCGATCTTCTCCCACGTCCCGATGATGTCGCGCTTCGGCCCCACGCGCAGCGTGTTCCAGGCGTGGTGGCTGCTGTCCCAGGTATCGAGATTGTCGTGATGCCCGGCGAGCGCGACGAAATAGCGCGCGCCGGCCTGCTTGTAGAGCGCGATCAGCGCCTCGGGATCCCAATGCTCGGCCGTCCAGCGCTGCTCGATCTCGATAAAGCCGGTGTCGGCGGGGTGGCCGTAATGCTTGAGGTGATGGTCGTAGAAGGGGTTGCCCTGGACGTACATCAGCCGGCCATACCAGTCGCCGAACTCGGGCACGCACTGCGCGCTCCAATGTGCCCAGATGCCGAACTTGGCGTCGGTGAACCAGCGCGGCGCCTCGAACGACTGGACGATCGACGACCAGTTGGCCTCGATCTGCGCCGCGCCCGCCCGGGCGGCAAGCGAGGCCCCGGCCATGCCGGCGGCCCCGGCGAGGAAATGGCGGCGATCGATCCTGCGCATCATGTCCCTTCAGTGCCCCACCGGATCGCCGTACATCACCCCGCGCCCGTCAGTCCCGATATAGACGCGGCCGAAGATGCGCGGATCGCCGCCGATCACGCGGAAGCGCAGCCCCCATTGATGCTCGTCATCGTTGATCCGCGTCCAGCCCTTGCCGCCATCGAGCGAGCGATAGACGCCGCGCACCTTGCCGAGCGTCCCGATCGCATAGATCGCCGCGACCCTGCTCCCCTCGGCCGGCTTGCCCAGCCCGAACAGCTCGACCCGGAGCTTGCCGCTCGCCTGATCGAACGATCTGCCGCCATCATTGCTGTGCCACAGCGCCTCGCCGACCTGGAACCAGAGATCGCCCGCCCCGTACGGGCTGGCGACGAGGCGATATTGCTGCTCGCGCCAATAGACCTTGCCCGGCCACAATTCGGCGGGCAGCCCCTTGCCCGCGATCGGCACGAAGCTCCGGGCGCCGTCGCTGCTGGCGAGCAGCCTATTGGCATCGAAATCGACCGAATAGAGAAGCAGCGGATCGACCTTGTCGGCGACCGGCCGCGCGTTGAGGTGCAGCCCCTGCGCCAGCCCCCAGCTCCTGCCATGATCGCGCGTGACGAGCGGCACCGGCGTGCAGACGATGAAGGTCGCCCCGTCCGCCGAAACGATGATCGCGGCATCGCCCGTCAGGTCGTAACGCTGCCCGGGCTTGTCGTCGGCCGGGCGGATCGCGGGGGTGCGCACCGGCTGCCACGTCATCCCGCCATCGCCCGACCAACCAAGCGTCGCATCGCGGGGATGGTCCTCGTACAGGCTGCCGCTGCGCACCAGGATCAGCGGCGCCTGGCCGGCATAATCGAGATTGTTGGTGTTGGAGAGATAAGGGTCGATGAAGCTCGGCTGGGGCGATCGGGTCAGGTCCTTGTGGACGAAGCCGGCCAGGTCGCCGAAACCCGAGACGAGGTTTGCCCCGCCGGTCGGGCTGGTCAGGGTGATGATCGCGGTCTGCTCGATCCCCTCGGTCCAGGGCGCCCATTGCAGCGTGCCCGCCGCGCCGAAGCCCCGCGTCGCGTAGAGCGTTGCGCCGGTGGTATAGGCGGCGTGCGCCGGATCGAACGGGTCGATCGCCAGCCCCGCGATCCAGTGGCCGAAATCCGCGCCCTTGCCTTCGTGCAGCAGGAACGGCGTGGCGCTGATGTCGCGCGTGCTGCGGTCGCGCAAATTGGTCCAGTGCGCGCCATTGTCGGTCGAGCGCCACACGGTGTCGCCGGGGTTCCACCGGTCGATGCTGCTCACCGCGATCGTCCCCGGCGCGGAGCGCGCCACGCTCACCCCCATATAGCCGCCGCTGATCCGGTCGGGCGGCGACACATCGGCCCAGCGCCCGGCCCCGTCGCGCCGCCACACCGCGCCCTCGGCCACGCCGTTCGGCCCGATCGCATCGTCATAGGTGACGAACAACACGCCCGCCGCATCGAGCGCCGCCTTGACCGGCAGCAGCCTGGCCGGCGCGCCTTCGTCCGCCTGCCAGCTCGCGCCGCCATCGCTCGATCGGAACAGATGCCGCGCGCCCGGATCGGCGACCCCGGCATAAAGCGTCTTCGATCCCTGCCCCGCCGCGCCGCTCGCCGGATCGAACAGCACGAAGCTCACCCCGCCATGCGTCTGCTTCGCCGCCGGCGCGCCGAGCCCGGCCACCGGAAAGCCCGCAACCTTCGCCCAATGCGCGCCCGCATCGTCGCTGCGCCACAGCCCGTCATGGCGCGATCCGAAGAACAGGGTGCTGGTGCGGTTGGGATCGATCGCCAGCCTTTCGCCGAGCCCGCGGCCATTCTCGTTGCCGCCCATGCGGAACGGCACCGGCACGATCGTCCAGTGCCGCCCGCGATCGGCCGAGCGCAGGATCGCCGCCGGCGAAGTCGCGCCCATGCCCGCCGCGAGATAGACCATTTCCGGATCGACCGGATCGGGCGCGACGCTCTCGACGCCCATATAACTGCCCTCGACCATGCCGTCCTGCAGCGCGATCCAGCGGCCCGCGGCCTGATCCCAGCGATAGGCGCCGCCCATGTCGGTGCGGAGATAAGCCAGGCCCTGCTCGGCCGGACTGAACACGATGCCGGGCGCAAAGCCGCCCCCGCCGACCTTCACATTGCGCCATTGATAGGCGGCATTGTCCTGCGACGACGCGGCGGTGCCGAGAGCAATGAAGCCCGCGATCGCAAGGGCGACCCGCCAGGCGGCCCGCACCCGCATCACGCCGCCGAGGCGGTGCCGACCGGGCGGAAGGCGAAGCCGGCCAGCGTCGCGGGCTTCATCTCGATCGAGAAGCCCGGCGCGGTCGGCGGCATATACGCTGCACTCCGCACCACGCAGGGGGTGACGAAATGCTCGTGCAGATGATCGACATATTCGGCCACCCGCCCCTCGGTCGTGCCCGAGAAGCAGAGATAGTCAATCATCGACAGATGCTGGACATATTCGCACAGGCCCACGCCGCCGGCATGCGGGCAGACCGCCAGGCCCTGCTTGGCCGCCATCAGCAGCACCGCCAGCACCTCGTTCACCCCGCCCAGGCGGCAGGCATCGATCTGGACCACGTCGATCGCGCCGCGGCTGATGAACTGTTTGAACATCACCCGGTTCTGGCACATCTCGCCGCTCGCCACCTCGATCGGCGCGACGCTCTCGCGGATGCGGCGATGGCCCTCGATATCGTCGGGGCTGGTCGGCTCCTCGATGAACCACGGATTGGCGAAAGCGAGCGCCTTGACCCGCGCGATCGCCTCGTCGACGTCCCAGATCTGGTTGGCGTCGATCATCAGCTTCACGTCGGGCCCGATCACCTCGCGCGCGATGGTCAGGCGCCGGCGATCGTCCTCGGCATTGGCGCCGATCTTCAATTTGATATGGCCGAAACCCTCGGCGACCGCCTTGGCGCACAACCGCCGCAATTTGTCGTCGGAATAGCCGAGCCAGCCCGCCGACGTCGTATAGCAGGGATAGCCCTGTGCCCTGAGCGTCTCGACCCGCGCCGCCTTGCCCGCCGCGCGCGCCTCGAGCAGCGCCACCGCCTCGGCCGGCGTGATGAAGTCGGAGATATAGCGAAAGTCGATCAGCCCGACGATCTCGGCCGGGCTCATCTCCGAGATCAATTGCCAGAGCGGCTTGCCCGATTGCTTGGCGAGCAGGTCCCACACCGCATTGACGATCGCGCCGGTGGCGAGATGGATCACGCCCTTTTCCGGGCCGATCCAGCGCAACTGGCTGTCGCTGGTGACATGACGCCAGAAACGCGCGCCGTCCGCGCGGATCCAGTCGAGATCGAGCCCGATGACGAGCGGCGAGAGCGCCGCGATCGCCGCGCAGCAAATCTCGTTGCCGCGCCCGATGGTGAAGGTCAGGCCATGCCCGTTCAGGCCGGGCTCGTCGGTATCGAGGATGCAATAGGCCGCCGAATAATCCGGATCGGGATTCATCGCGTCCGATCCGTCGAGGCGGAGCGCGGTCGGGAAACGCAGATCGACGATGCGGATTCCGGTGATGATCGTCATGCGCCTGCCCGGCTCGCCCGGACGGCGGCACACAGCGGCGACGGCGCCGGGCGGGCGTCAATTCGGCAACTCACTCGACCCTCCCCGGCACGCGATACCCGCCCCTTTGCTCGCCCGCGGTTTCGTTCGCGGGTGATGAGCATTTTCATAGGTGGGAACAGCGGGCAGCGCAAGCGCGCAAACGGCGTCGCCGCGCGCTCGCGCGTCGAACCTGTTCCACCTTGTGCGAAAGGTGACCCGCCAGGGGTCAGATCCGGCTGTCGCCCTCGACCAGCTGCTCGGAGATGCGGTCGGCGGCCGCACGGACATAATTGCCGGCATCGGCGCGCGGCATGTGCGGCCCGAGCTTCTTGAGGAACGGCACGGTCAGCGCCGCCGCGGCGACCCCGCCGCGCATCACCGGCGCGGAGATGTCGGTCACGCCCGCGACGAACTTGCTCGGCGTCAGCTCGACGCGGCGCTTGCGGATCTCATCGGCATGAGCACGGAAATCCTGCAGCTCCTGGTCGCTCAGCGGCGGGTTGAGCAGCCTCTCCCAGCGCCGGCGGACATCGTCGGGCTGAAAGGCATAGAGCACGGCGCCCGACGCCGCCTGGGGCAGCGGCCGGCGATAGCCGACGCGCACCGAGAAGCCGAGTTGCTCGCTCGATTCCATCCGCGCCACCACGACCATCTCGCCGAGCGTATGGACCGCGAGATGGCAGGACTGGCCGAGATCGAGCGAGAGCTGGCGCATCACCGGAAGCGCCAGTTCCACCAGGCCGTACATGCGCGGCTGCTGCATGCCGAGCGAGAAGAGCCGGTCGGTGAGCAGATAGCCCTCGGCCGCCGAATCCTGTTCGATATAGCCGCGGAATTCTAGCACCTGCACCATGCGGAACAGCTCGCCATGCGAGCGCCCCAGCTCGTTGACGATCGCGGTCAGCGTCATCGGCCCCCTGGCGGTGGCGAGCAGCTCGAGGATGTCCAGTCCCTTTTCCAGCGCCGGCGCCTTGTAGCGGCGGTCGTCGTCGATATTCGCCTCGTCAGATGACACGCCGCGCCTCACTGTTGGTTCCGGGTGGAGGAGATCAGATAGGACCGCGGGCGGCCAGGCGGCAACACTTTCGTGGTCACGCCGGCCTGGCCCCGTTCAGCGCTTCGGAACCACGACGTCGAAGCGGTGGTCCTCGCCCGCGAACAGGATCGTCACGATCACCGACGCGATCTTGCCGCGCTTCAGCTTCGTCGTGACGATCTGACCACCATCGGCGGCGCCGGGTTTCAGCGTCATCGGCTTGAGCAGCACCGCGTCGAGCGCCGCGACCGCCGCCGCGGCCTTGGGATCGGCGCGGCGCGACCGGTCGATCGCCCCTTGCGGCACGCCGGCGACGGTCGTGCCCATCCCGCCGGAAAAGCCGGAAACGTCGGTTTGCCCGGCGCCGTTGACCGGCAGCGCGGCGGCCGAGTGCGCCTGGGGCGTCTCGTCGGTCACCGCGGCTCCCGGCTCTCCACCCTGCTCGGCGAGCAATGTCGCGCGCGGGACCAAAGCGATTTGCGTGCCGTCGACAGCCGCGACCGACACGTCGCCCGGCCCGAAGGGTGCGGGCGCGGCGCCGCGGTTGAGGACGACGATGCGCAGCACCAGCCGCCCGTCCGCCAGCGTCGGATCGGCGACGACATGGACTTCGCCCAGAGCGCGCTGCGACACCAGCCCGGCGGTCGCGTCGCCGGTCACCACCGCCGACGGCGCGGCCTGTTGCGCCATCGCCGGCGACGCGGCGCCGCCAAGCGCCACGGCAATCGCGATTCCGATCCCTTTCATGATCCTGCTCCTTCTCTCAGCTGCCGGCCGGGGTCGCCGCCCGGTAGTGCCGCTCGATGAACTGGGCGTGCCCCGGCATCTTCGCCGCCGTGTCGGCGATCACCTTGCGCATCGCCTTGAGCACCATCTGCGCCTCGTTCGGCGGAATCACGTCGGCGAGCGTATCATAGCGTTCGGGGCTGACCCCCTGGCCGAGCATCACCGCGAGCCAGCTCGCCTCCTGGAACAGATCCTTGTCGCGCTCGATCAGCCGCCCGGTGTGGCGGAACATCTCGACCTTCTCGGCCAGCGTCTCGGGAATCTCCATCTCGCGGCACGCCTGCCAGAAGGGCGAATCCCGCTCGGTCGCCTGATAATGGAGCACGAGGAAATCGCGCACCGATTCGAATTCGCGCGACACCTGGCGATTATATTCGGCCGCGACCCGGGGATCGAAATCGCGATCGGGGAACCAGCCGAGCAGCTTGGTGATGCCGGTCTGGACGAGATGCAGGCTGGTCGATTCGAGCGGCTCGAGAAAGCCCGAGGCGAGCCCGAGCGTGATCACATTCTTCGACCAGGCCGCCTTGCGCTGCCCCGTCGTGAAGCGCAGCCGGCGCGGATCGCCAATCGCCGGCGTGTCGAGATTGGCGAGCAGGAGCCGTTCGGCCTCGTCATCGCCCATATGCTTGCTGCAATAGACATGGCCGTTGCCGGTGCGGTGCTGCAGCGGGATGCGCCATTGCCAGCCCGCCGGCCGCGCGGTCGACCTGGTACAGGGCGGCGGATCGGCCATGCGCGCGCTCGGCACCGCGATCGCCCGGTCGCACGGCAGCCAGTTGCTCCAGTCGTCATAGCCGACCCCCAGCGCGCCGCCGATCAGCAGCGCGCGAAAGCCGGTGCAATCGAGGAAAAGCTCGGCCTCCAGCCGCCGCCCGTCCTCGAGTATCAGCGCCTCGACAAAGCCGGTCTCGGCGTTCTGCGCGACCTCGGCGATCTTGCCTTCGATCCGCGTGACGCCCCGCGCCTCGCCATGGGCGCGCAGGAAGGCGGCGTAGAGCCCGGCGTCGAAATGATAGGCATAGGAGAGGGTCGAGAAGACCGAACGCGGATGATCCTGCGGCCGATCGAAGCGGTTGAGAACCGACGCCGCCTCGGCCAGCGAATAGGCCGAGAGCGGCGTGGTGTCGCCATGCGCGCGGGCGCGCAGCCATTGCTGGTGGAAGGGCGTCATCCCGAAATCGTCGCCATAGCGGCCGAACGGGTGGAAATAGCGATACCCCGGCCGCAGCCAGTCGGCGAACTCGATGCCGAGCTTGAACGTCCCCTGCGTCGCGCGGACGAACGCCGCCTCGTCGATGCCGAGGACCTTGTTGAACGCCTGGATCGGCGGGATCGTCGCCTCGCCGACACCGACCGTCCCGATCTCCTCGGATTCGACCAGCACGATGCGGCAGCCGGTGCCGGTCAGCGCCACCGAAAGTGCGGCCGCCGCCATCCAGCCGGCGCTGCCGCCGCCGGCGACCAGGATCGAGCGGATCGCCCGTCCCTGCGGATTGCTGCCGGTCATGCCGTCACTCGGGCGGGGCAGGCGCGACTGATGAAGGTCGCGTGATCGGGCATCCTTTCCGCGGCGCGCGCGATCGCGGCGCGGCGCTGCGCCATGCCGCCGCGCAATTGATCGATCGGCAATTGGTCGACGATCGGGTCGTAGCGCCGGGGCAGCACGCCATTGCCGAGGAAGATCGCGACCCAGCTCGGCTCCTGATAGGATTCCTCCGCATAGAGCGCGACCCGGCCGCCGGCCTCCCATACCGCGATCTTGTGCGCCAGTTCGTCCGGGATCGGCGCCTCGCGGCACTGCGCCCACATCGGTTCGGGCCTTTTGCTGCGGCAATAATGCAGGATCAGGAAGTCGCGGATCCGCGCATATTCGTTGGCGGTGACGCGGTTATATTCGTCGATCAGCACCGGATCGAAGCTCATGTCGGGCAGCATCTCGACCAGTCGGGCAAGCCCGGTCTGGATCAGCTGGATGCTGGTCGATTCGAGCGGTTCCATGAAGCCCGCGGCAAGCCCGAGCGCGACGACATTGCGGTGCCAGAATTGTGCGCGGTGGCCGGTGGTAAAGCGCAGCAGTCGCGGCTCGCCGAGCGGCGCGCCGTCGAGATTGTCGAGCAGGGTCGCCACCGCCTCGTCATCCGAGACAAAGGCGCTGGCATAGACATGGCCGTTGCCGATGCGGTGCTGGAGCGGGATGCGCCACTGCCAGCCGGCGGGACGCGCGGTGGATCGGGTGAACGGCGTCGGCGCGGTCACCCGTTCGCACGGCACGGCTAGGGCGCGGTCGCAGGGCAGCCACCGGGACCAGTCCTGATAGCCGGTCTTCAGGGCCTGTTCGATCAGCAGGCCCCGGAAACCCGAGCAGTCGATGAACAGGTCCGCCTCGACCACGGCACCGTCGTCCATGGTCACACTCTCGACGAAACTGTCGGAGCCCCGAAGCGCGACGTCGACGACCTTGCCCTCATGCCGGACGACGCCCTTCGCCTCGGCGTATTTCCTCAGATGGGCGGCATAGAGACCGGCGTCGAAATGGAAGGCGTAGCGGACGTTCGAGAGCGGCGAGTTGCCCGCCTTGATCGACCGCATGAACCGGCCCTCTCGCGCGGCCGAGGCCTCCAGCGAGAAGTCGGACAGGTCGTGGCTCTTGCCCAGCGCCCGACCC
>NZ_JAQGLC010000038.1 GCF_028293085.1 Sphingomonas bacterium | reverse complement strand
CGGGCGGCGGCGGGCGCAGCACCCGATCGCAACGATCGAGCACGGCCAGACCCTGGCGCTCGCCGATCCGCCACGGCTCGAACAGCTGCTCGGCCACCTAGTCCAGAACGCGATCGAGGCGAGCGCGCCGTCCGAGCCCGTCACCATCGTCGCGTCGACCGAGGGCGCACGCATCCTGATCGACGTGATCGACAGCGGCTGCGGCATGTCGCCGAGCTTCCTGCGCGAGAAGCTGTTCAAGCCCTTCGTCTCGTCCAAGCCCGGCGGCTTCGGCATCGGAGCGTTCGAGGCGCTTCAGCTCGCCCAGGCAATGGGCGGCACCGTCGACGTCACCAGCCGCGAAGGCGAGGGCACGCGCTTCCGCGTCACGCTCGCGACGGCACGCGGCCTTTCGATGGAACAAGCGGCATGACCGGCGCCAACGTCATTCGGCCGAAGCTCCTGATCATCGAGGACGATGTCGGGCTGCAGCGCCAGCTCCGCTGGGCCTATGAGGATTATGAGGTGATCGTCGCCGGCGATCGTGCGTCCGCGCTCGACGCGATCCGCGCCGAGGAGCCCGCCGTCGTCACGCTCGATCTCGGCCTGCCGCCGGATCCCGACGGCGTGACCGAGGGCTTCGCCACGCTGGAGGCAATCCTCGCGCTCAAGCCCGACACCAAGGTGATCGTCGCCTCGGGGCATGGCGCCCGCGAAAGCGCGCTGAAGGCGATCGGCGACGGCGCCTGGGATTTCTACGCCAAGCCGATCGACATCGACGCGCTCGGCCTGATCGTCGCGCGCGCCTTCCACGTCCATGCGCTGGAGACGGAGAATCGCCGCCTGGCCGAGCGGCAGGAGGGGGAGACCGCGCTCGGCGGCATGATCACCGCCGCGCCCGAGATGCTCAAGGTGACCCGCACGATCGAGCGCGTCGCGGGCGCCGACGTCTCGGTGATGCTGCTTGGCGCGAGCGGCACCGGCAAGGAATTGCTCGCCCGCGGCGTCCATGATTCGAGCCCCCGCGCCAGGGGTGCATTCGTCGCGATCAACTGCGCGGCGATCCCCGATACGTTGCTCGAAAGCGAGCTGTTCGGGCATGAAAAGGGCGCCTTCACCGGTGCGGTCAAGACGACCGAAGGCAAGATCGAGCAGGCCAATGGCGGCACGCTGTTCCTCGACGAGATCGGCGACGTGCCGCTCCCGCTCCAGGTCAAGCTGCTGCGCTTCCTGCAGGAGCGCGTGATCGAGCGGATCGGCGGGCGCAAGGCGATCCCGGTCGACACCCGTATCGTCTGCGCGACGCACCAGGATATCGACGCGATGGTCGCCAATGGCAGCTTCCGCGAGGACCTCTATTATCGTCTCGCCGAGATTGTCGTCCGCATCCCCTCGCTCGCCGAACGGACCGGCGATGCCGGGCTACTCGCACGCCATTTCCTCAAGAAATATGCGAAATCGATGCACAGCGGCGTCACCGGCCTGTCGCCCGACGCACGGTCGGCGATCGACGCCTGGGGCTGGCCCGGTAATGTCCGCGAGCTCGAAAATCGCATGAAGCGCGCGGTGATCATGGCCGAAGGCAAACTCGTCACCGCTGCCGATCTCGATCTCGCCGAGAATGCGGACGACGTGCCGCTCAACCTGCGCGCCGCGCGCGAAACCGCCGACCGCAAGGCGATCCGCCACGCACTGACCCGCGCCGAGGGCAATATCTCGAACACCGCCAAGCTGCTCGGGGTGAGCCGCCCGACCTTATACGACCTGCTGAAGAGCTATGACCTCCATGCGTAAGAGCCCTTCCCACCTCGCCGCAAAGGCGATCGGCGCGCTGGCCGTGGTCGCGAGCGCGATCCTGATCGCCTTCGCCGCCGCAACCCCAGCAGGCGCCGATGCCGCCGATGCGCGGCTCAACCTCGCGCAGAGCCTCGGCCTGCTCAAGACCGGCAATATCAGCGCCGCGCGTGCCCATGCCCAGGCCGCAATCAAGGCCGATCCCGATTGGGGCCTCGCCCATGCCGTGATGGCCCGGGTCTATCTCGCGCTCGGCGACGGCATCGCCGCCGAGGGCGAGCTCAACCGCGCCAAGGCGGCCGGCTTCGACATCAATCGCGCGCATCAGCTCTACGCCCATGCCTGGCTGCTCCAGGGCGACCCGCAACGCGCCATCGCCGAGGCCGGCAAGGCCCAGCCGCGCTTCGCCGGCTATGCCGTCCGCGTCGGGGCTCGGGCGCTGGCGGCGCAGGGCGATCTGCCCGGTGCCCAGCGCGCGCTCGCCAAGGTCCTGTCGGTCGCCCCGAACGACAGCGCTGCCTGGTCCGATCTCGGGCGGGTCCGCTACAATACGGGCGACATCGCCGGCGCGATCGACGCCGCCGCCAAGGCGATCGATCTCGACGGCAACAATATCGAGGCGCTGACGCTCCGCGGCGAGCTGGTGCGCGGCCAATATGGCCTGGTCGCCGCCCTGCCCTGGTTCGAGGCCGCGTTGCGGCACGACGCTTATTATCATCCCGCGCTGATCGAATATGCCGGCACGCTCGGCGATGCCGGCCGCTATTCCGATATGCTCGAGGCCACGCGCAAGGCGCTCGCCGCCCGGCCGGGCAGCCCCCAGGCTTTTTATCTCCAGGCCGTGCTCGCCGCGCGTGCCGGCAATTTCGATCTCGCCCGCGCGTTGATGGAGCGCACCGCCGGCAAGATCGACGGCCTGCCCGGCGCGCTGCTGCTCGGTGGTACTTTGTCCTATCAGGCCGGTGCTTACGAACAGGCGATCGAGCAATGGCGCCAGCTCGTCGGCCGCCAGCCGATGAACATCACCGCGCGCCGCCTGCTCGGCGCGGCCCTGCTGCGCTCCGGCGACGCCAAGGGCGCGCTCGACATACTCCGCCCGGTGGCGCTGCGCGGCGATGCGGACAGCTACACGTTGAGCCTTGTCGCCCGCGCCTTCGAGCGCACCGGCGAGCGCGACTGGTCGGGCAAGTTCCTCGATCGCGCCGCCTGGCCGATGCGCGAGGGATCGACGCCGTTCGGCAGCGACGACAGCCTGCCCATCCTCACCAACGCCGCGAACCAGGCGCCCGACGATCCCGTCCTCCGGCTCGGCTATCTGCGCGGGCTGATCGACGCGGGCGATTCGGGTGCCGCGCTCGCCCAGGCCCAGGGCCTGGCGCGCGACAATCCCGGCGCGCCCGCCGCGCATCTCGCGGTGGGCGACGTGCTGATGGTGATGGGCCGCTATGCCGATGCCGCAGCCGCCTATCGCCGCGCCGCCGACATCCATTTCGACGAGCCGACCATGCTCCGCGCGGTCGACGCGCTCGACAAGGCCGGGCATCGCCCCGAGGCGGCGAATGTCCTCGCATTGTTCCTGTCGCAGAACCCGCAGAACATCGCCGGCCAGCGCCTCGCCGCGCATTGGCAGATCGCGGGCGGCGAATGGGATGCGGCGATCGAGACGCTCGAAGGGTTGCGCCAGCGCGTCGGCAACCGGGATTCCGCGCTGCTGGCCGAACTGGCCTATGCCTATATGGGCGACGATGACGACGAGACCGGCCTTTCCTACGCCAAGGCCGCCTATGCCCTCGCCCCGATGAACCCGGCCACGACCGACGCCTATGGCTGGGCGCTCTACCAGACCGGCGAGAATGGGGCGGCGCTGCAGCTCCTCGAAAAGGCAGCGTCGATCGCCCCCGAGCATGCCGAGCTGCGCTGGCATCTCGGCCAGGCCTATGCGGATCTCGGCCGCAAGCCGGAGGCGGCGACGCAGATCCAGGCGGCGCTGGCCGATCCGGATTTTGCGGATCGCGAGGCGGCGCAGGCGGTGTTGAAGACGCTGGGGGCCTGACTCTTCTCCGGTGAAGGCCGGGGAAGGGCATTTGCCTGAACAGTGCGTCCTTGTAACAGAGCGCCCATGACCGACCCTCTCATCCGCATCGCCGATGCGCTGGACCGCCTCGCGCCGCCCGCCCCGGCGCCCGCCGACCCGCTCGCGCACCCCGCCTATATCTGGCGCGGCGATACGTTGACCGCGGCGCGGGACTTCACGGCGCTCCCGCTCGACCAGCTCCAGAATATCGACCTTCAAAAGACGGCGCTGCTCGGCAATCTCGAACGCCTCGCCCAGGGCGCGGCGGCCCATGACGTGCTTCTCTGGGGCGCGCGCGGCACCGGCAAGTCGGCACTCGTCAAGAGTGCGGTTGCCCAAGTCCAGGCGGCCGGCGGCAATCTCGCGCTGATCGAGGCGGTGACGACCCGGCTCGACACCCTCCCCGCTCTGTTCGCCGCGATCGCTGCCGTCACGCGCGCCTTCGTCCTGTTCATCGACGATCTCGGCTTCGACGCGGCCGGCGACGCCCGGGCGCTGCGATCGATGCTGGAGGGCGGGGCCGAGGCGCGGCCTGCCAATGCGCGGCTGATCGTCACCTCGAACCGCCGCCACCTGATCCCGCGCGACATCGCCGAGCAGGAAAGCGCGATCAACCCGCGCGACGCGGTCGACGACCAGCTCGCACTGGCCGACCGGTTCGGGCTGAGCCTCGGCTTCCATGCGATCGACCAAGACACCTATCTCGCGATCGTCGAGGGCTATGCCAGTGCGCACGGACTCCCCTTCGACCCGGTCGAGGCGGTCGGCTGGGCGACACGGCGCGGCAGCCGTTCGGGCCGCGTCGCCTGGCACTATGTCGTCGACCTTGCGGGCCGGAGCGGCAAATCGCTCAGATAATCCCTGATCTGGCTCATCTTGCGGCAGACCCGACTTGACTTGGGCGTGCCCGGGCGCTGACTCGGTGCATGACCCGGATCGGCGACTTCGATTTATGTGAGCGGCTGGCGCCGACCATTCCCATCTGGGTGACGCAGATCGGCGTCGGCCTGATGACGGTTGTCGCGGTTCGCATCCTCCGGATATTGTTCGATATCGTCGCGGGCGGCGCCGCGCCCTTCGCGCTGATCTATCCGGCGATCATGGTCGCGACATTGTTCGCGCGCGCCTTTGCGGGCACCGTCGCCGCCACGATCATGATCGTCTATATCTGGTATTTCCTGTTCCCGATCCGGGGCTCGTTCCGTTTCGTGGACAGCGCCGGCGCCTTTTCGGTCGTCATCGTGGTCATCACCGCGATCATGACGATCGCCATCGCCGAGGCATTCCGCCGCACCGCGCACAAGGCCACGCAGGAGCGCGACCGCCAGATCGCCGACCGCGACCTGTTCCTTGCCGAGTTCGACCACCGGATGAAGAATAATTTCGCGATCGTCGCCGGGCTGCTCGATCTGCAAAAGCGCCGCGCGACCGATCCCGCAACCGCCGAGGCGCTGGGGACCGCGCAGATGCGGGTCGACAGCATTGCCCGCGCCCACCGCCATCTCTATCGCGGCACCGACCAGCCCGGCACGGTGGAGATGCGCGACTATCTCGGCGACCTGTGCGTCGCCTTGTCCGAATCGCTGTTCCTGCGGGGCGGCATCACGCTTGCCTGTCACAGCGACGAGGCCGCCGTGCCGCGCGATCGGGCGGTCTCGATCGGGCTGGTCATCAACGAACTGGTCACCAACGCCGCCAAGCACGCCTTTCCCGGGCGCGACCTGGGCTCGATTGCCGTTACTTTCCGCAATCGGGAGGAAGGCGGCTGGACGGTGACCGTCGCGGACGATGGCGTCGGCATGCCGGAAGTCGCCGCGACGCCGGGACCCGACCACGGCCTGGGCAACCGCCTGATCGAAGCCTTTGCGCGTCAGGCGGGCGGCAAGATCGCCACCGACAGCGATCGCACCGGCACGCGGGTAGTGATGGAGCTGGCGGCCTAGCTCAACGCCTCGACCTGCCCGGCCAGCTCGAGCCACCGCAGCTCGGCCGCATCCTTTTCCGCCCGCGCGGCGTCGATCGCCTTCCTCAGCCGGTCGAACGCCGCGGGCTCGCGCGCATAGAGATCGGGATCGGCCAACGCCGCCTAGTCGCGGGCGATTGCCGCGTCGAGCTGCTCGATCCGTTTGGGCAGCAGCTCGTAATCGCGCTGATCCTTGTAGGTGAGCTTGGCGCGCGGCGCCGGCGGCGCGGTCG
>NZ_JAQGLC010000032.1 GCF_028293085.1 Sphingomonas bacterium | reverse complement strand
GTGCCGCTATCCGCGTGAGCGGATCAAGGAACGTGGGGCACACCCTCATTTTCTGCTGCTGCCAGTCCGGCCAGCCGCGCCTCATGCTCGGCGCGGCCGAACGGAAACTTGGTGAACAGGAAGGCTGCGACCAACGCCAGCGTGCCGTAGATCAGAATGAACGAGAGCACGAAATTGTGGACCTTGGCTGGCGATACCGTGGCCGGATCGATCTTGTCCTGCAAGCCGGCCAGCGCCAGGATCGCCCCGGCGACGGCGATGCCGAGCCCCGACGTGCACTTCTGAACGAAGAACGAGCCCGCGAAGAAAACGCCTTCGTTACGCCGTCCGGTGCGCGCCTGCGATTCTTCGACGACGTCGGCCATCATCGACGCGCCGAGGATGAACGAACACACGCTCAACGCGGTCTGGATCGCGAACAACGGGAACAGCACCGCGACGCGCGACCAGCCGGGCGGCGGCAGCAGATCGAACAGGAATAGCGCACAGAAGCTGGCGTAAACCGTCGCCCCGCTGATGACGAACACGCACGCCGCACGCGGTTTGCTGGTCGTGCGCCCGACGCGCGGCGCGATGACGAAGGCGGCGGTCGCGCCGGCGAACAATGTCAACGGCAGCAACTGCAACGCGCCGGGACTGAGCTGCCACGCATAAGCGTAGAAGTAATTGGCCAGCGCGTAGCTGATCCCCTGATTGGTATAGGCGCACACGCCCGCGAGGATCAGCACCACGAATCCGCGATTGTGGACGGTATTCCACAACTCGCCTAGCACCGCGCCGAACGGCTGCGGCTGCGTCTCGACCCGCGGCAGGCGGCTAATCTCGCCATGCGTGCCGAACGACGACACCAGGATCGCGGCGACCATCAGCGCCGCCGAGACCAACGCCAGATTGTGATATCCGCCCGGGTTGAACAGCCCGTTCGGGTAATCGGGCCGTGCGGTCAGGAAAACGCCATAGGCGAGCAATACGATGCTCAAGCCCCCCGCCCAGCCGAACAGATAACGATACGCGGTGACGCGCGTGCGCTCGTCATAGTCGGTGGTCAGTTCGGGGGTCAGCGCCTGGCTCGGCACCTCGAAACAACTCACCGCGCTGCGCGTGATCACCGCCGTCACGAACAGCCAGCCGAGCAGGAAGGTCTCGCTCCCCGCGGGAGGGTTCCACAGCGCCAGCCAGCCGACCGCGATCGGCAGCGCGGACGCATACATCCACGGGTGGCGCCGCCCCCAGCGGCTGCGCGTGCGGTCGGACAGGATGCCGACCATCGGATCGATGAACGCGTCGAGCACGAGCGCGCCCATGATGACCAGCCCGACCTTGAACGAATTGAGCCCGAGCACCTGATTGTAATAGATCAGCAGGAACGTGCCGAATGCCGCATCCTTGGCGCCGTACGCGACCGATCCGAAACCGTACGACATCACGACACCGTTCGGCAGGCGACGTTTTACCGGGACGGCGACACTCGTCTCGCCAATCGTTTCGCTCACGCCGATGCCGCCTCGAGCGCGGAGAACAGCCCGGGCACATCCTCGTCCCAGCTCGCGCGCGTGCCGACCAGCATGCCGCCATCGACCAGGATGTGCGTGCCCGTGACGAATGCCGCATCGTCGCTGGCGAGGTAGGCGACGGCGGCGGCGATATCCTCCGGCCGGCCGGCGCGCGCGACCGGTTGCGCCTTGGTGGCAACACTCGCGATCATGCCGTTCGCCTGATCGCGCGCCGCGCCTTCCAGTCCCAACGTGGCGGTGAAGATATTGGTGGTGATGAACCCCGGCACCACCGCGTTGACGCGAATCTTGTGCCGGGCGAGGTCCGCGGCGGCGAGTTTGGTCAGGTGCAGCACGCCCGCTTTCGCGGTCGAATAGGCGGTGGGCGCCATCCCGCTGCCAAAGGCGGAGACGCTCGACGTGTTGACGATCGCGCCGCCCCCACGCTTGGCCATCAGCGGCGCGGCGTATCGGATGCCGAGCGCGACCGAGCGCAGCAGCAGCGCCATCGTCGAATCCCATTCGTCGGGCGATATCTCGTCGATCTTGGCTCGCGCGCCGCCGGCACCGGCATTGTTGAACACCACGTCGAGTCCGCCCGCGGCGTCGGCGGCGGTCATCAGCGCCTCGATCTCGGCGGCTTGCGTAACGTCGGTGCGCTGGAAACGGATTCGGCCGTTCGAGGTTGCTGCGATCTCTTCACCGTCGGTGACGTTGAGGTCGCCGATCAGCACCTCGGCGCCTTCCTCGGCGAGCCGCAGCGCGGTGGCGCGGCCGATGCCCGACGCGCCGCCGGTGACGACCGCACGCTTGCCCTGAAACCGCATCAATCTCTCCTGCTTTTGGGGCAGCATAGAGGGGGTCCGTAGCCGGTCAATCGACCTTTTCGAATTTCGGGTTTGCGAGGCTCGGCGCTTTGTTGCATCGCTTCGGCCAGGGACAGGGAGAGGATCGATGGCGCTCGACGCCGAAACCTTCGACGCGCTGATCGATACCGTGCGCCGCTATGTCGCCGACCGGCTCCGCCCGCTCGAGGCCGAAGTCGAGGCGAACGACGCGATCCCCGACGACGTCGTCGCCGAGATGAAGGAGATGGGGCTATTCGGCCTGTCGATCGCCGAGGAATATGGCGGGCTCGGGCTGACCATGCTCGAGGAGGCGAAGGTCGCCATCGAGCTCGGGCGCACGACACCGGCGTTCAGGTCGAGCTTCGGGACCAACGTCGGGATCGGCAGCCAAGGCGTCGTCATGGCCGGCAGCCCCGAACAAAAGGCCAAGTGGCTGCCCAAGATCGCGTCTGGCGAGATCATCACCAGCTTCGCTCTGACCGAGCCCGATGTGGGATCGGATTCGGGCGCGGTGAAAACCAAGGCGGTGTGGGACGGCCAGGCCTATCGCCTGTCGGGGACCAAACGCTTCATCACGAACGCCGACAAGGCCGACCTATTCACCGTGATGGCGCGCACCGGCGACGATCCCGGCGCGCGCGGCGTGTCGTCGTTCCTCGTCCCGCGCGATCTCGCCGGCGTGTCGATCGGCGAACCCGAGAAGAAGATGGGGCAAAAGGGCGCGAAGGTCGCCGATGTGATCTTCGACGACGTGATCGTACCGGTCGAGAACCGGCTGGGTGCGGAAGGCGAAGGCTTCAAGATCGCGATGCGTGTCTTGGATAGGGGCCGGCTGCACATCAGCGCGGTGTGCGTGGGCGTGGCCGAGCGGCTCATCGCGGATTGCGTGGCGTATGCCACCGAGCGCAAGCAGTTCGGCAAGCCGATCGCGGAACACCAGCTGATCCAGGGCATGATCGCCGATTCAAAGACCGAATCGCTGGTCGCCCGCGCGATGGTGCTCGAAACCGCCGCCGCGAAGGACGCCGGCAAGGACGTCGTGATGGAGTCGGCAGCCGCCAAATATTTCGCCAGCGAGATGGTCGGCCGCGTCGCCGACCGCGCGGTGCAAATCTATGGCGGCGCGGGCTATATCGCCGATTATGGGATCGAGCGGCTGTACCGCGACGTGCGGCTGTTCCGCATCTACGAGGGCACCAGCCAGATCCAACAGATCATCATCGCGCGCGAGACGATCAAGCGCGGCGGATAAGGAGAAAATACCGTGGACACGAGCAAGTTCTTTAGCCTGGAGGGGCGCGTCGCGCTGATCACTGGCGGGTCGCGCGGGATCGGCAAGATGATCGCGGCGGGCTATATCGCGCAGGGGGCGAAGGTGTACATCTCGTCGCGCAAGGCGCCGGCGTGCGAGGAGACCGCCGCCGAACTCGGGCCGAATTGCATCCCGATCCCGATGGACGTTTCGACCGTCGATGGCTGCAAGGCGCTCGCCGCGAAGATGGCCGAGCATGAGGATCATCTCGACATCCTGGTGAACAATGCCGGCGCCGCCTGGGGCGTGCCGTTCGAGGAGTTTCCCGAAGCGGGCTGGGACAAGGTCATGGACCTCAACGTCAAGTCGCCCTTCTTCCTGACGCAAGCGTTGCACGGCATGCTCAAGGCGCAGGCGAGCTACGACAAGCCGTCGAAGGTCATCAACATCACCTCGATCGACGGCTTGCGGCTCAATCCGTGGGAAACGTATTCGTATCACGCGTCGAAGTCGGCGTTGATCTACCTGACCAAGCGGATGGCGGCGCGGCTGATCAAGGACGCGATCATCTGCACCAGCCTCGCCCCCGGCGCGTTCGCCAGCGAGATGAATCGCGCCGCGCGCGACCATGGCGACGAAGTGGCGAAAGGCATCCCGATGCGCCGGATCGGAACCGACGAAGACATGGCGGGTGCGGCGATCTTCCTCGCCAGCCGCGCGTCGGACTATGTCGTCGGCGACACTTTGGTGGTCGATGGCGGTTTAGTGAACGCGCAAGTGGGGACGTCGATCGACGCTTAAAGGGCGAACCCAGCATTACTCGTCATCCCCGCGAAAGCGGGGACCCAGCTCGTTCGGTTGCCGCTAATATCACCGTTGATCGTTGGGAAACGGCAGGAGCTGGGTCCCCGCTTTCGCGGGAATGACGAAAGTTAGTTGGTCGCCACATTTTGCGGATGGTTGGGGGTCAGGATCAGCGTCCGCCCCTCGACCCGCCAGCTCTTCAGCCGCGACAGGAAGTTCATGCCCACCACGTCCATGTCGCCGAATGCCGGTGAGGTGACGACGGGCAAATCGCGCGCAACGATGTTGCCGATGCGCAATTCGGGCACCGTCGCGGTCTGCGCGCGGATCGATCCGTTGGCGGTCTGGATGATCATCGGAAACGGGCTGTTGTCTGGCCGCAGCCCCGCCGCGTCGGCGGTGGCGCTCGACAGCGCGGTCACCGTCGCGCCGCTATCGACCAGCATCCGCCGCTCGACTTGGCCGAAGCGGACGGTCACCCAGAAATGCCCGTCGCTCGCCATCGGCACGCGCATTTCCTTGCCCGACACTTCCTGGCCGCGGTCGAGGTTGAGCAGGCTGGCGACCCGCGCGAAAGTCGGGTCGAACCGCCCGCGTTCGGCGACCAGCATCGCCACCAGCGCGATCGCGCCGACCATGAAGGTAAAAGACACGGCCTGTCCCACGACACGAAACCGTCGCGCGAGCAACACGATCACGACCGCGCCCCCGATCAGCAGATAAAGCGGCATCGAACCGCCGAAACCGTCAGCCATGCGCGCGACCTGCCATGACGCAGATGTATGGCGGCTGACGCGGTTTCGCCAGCGGGGGAGCTAGCTGTTTAGGCTGCCCAGCCAGGTCAGCGCCAGCAGCGCGAAAAGATAGCAGGCCAGAACCAGCCCTGCGATCACCCAGCCGACGACGCGAAGCACCGTTTCGTCTTTTGACAGGGATGCCCAGATGATGAGGAACAAGGCGCGCGAAATACCGATCGCCGCGCCGACCGCCCCTATGATCATCCCGATCTGCGAATACGAATAAGAGACACGCAAATATTGCGGAAGGAGTGTGGTCAGGATCGGCATCAACAGCGCGGGCACGACGGCCAGCGCAATCGCGACGGCCTTGAATGCGGTCGCGTCGCCAGACCGCGCGGCCCACCATATCAGCCAGAACGCGCTGCACGTCGCCAGCCATTGCGGCAGCAGGAACATGAGGTTCACGCCGGAACTCACCGCGCGATCCCGCCCGCCGCGAGCACCGCCAGCGTCACCAATTCGCTCGCGGTGCTCGTCATCACCGCGACTTGAACCGGTTTTTCCATGCCGATCAGCATTGGGCCGATCACACTGTCGCCGCCGAGTTCGCGCAGCAATTTGGCCGAGATATTGGCCGATTGCAGCCCGGGCATGATCAGCACGTTGGCCGGGCCGGACAGCCGCGCGAACGGGTAATTGGCGAGTTGCTTCGGGTTGAGCGCGACATCGGGCGACATCTCGCCTTCATATTCGAAACTCACTTGGCGCTTGTCGAGCACGCCGACCGCGGCGCGGATATTTTCGAGGAAATGCCCCTCGGGATTGCCGAACGTCGAGTAACTGAGGAACGCGACGCGCGGCTCGTGGCCCATCCGCCGCGCCACCGCGGCGGTCTGTTCGGCGATGTCGGCGAGCTCCTCCGCGCTCGGACGTTCGTTGATCGTCGTGTCGGCCAGAAACACGGTGTGGCTCTGCCCGACCATGACGTGGATGCCGAACGCGGTGCGGCCCGGCTCGATATCGATCACGCGGCGCACTTCGCGCATCGTGTGCGCGTAGGTGCGGGTCACGCCGGTGATCATCGCGTCGGCCTCGCCGATCTGGAGCAGCACCGCGCCGAACGTGTTGCGGTCCTGATTGATCATCCGCTCGACGTCGCGGTGGAGATAGCCGCGCCGCTGAAGGCGCTTGTAGAGGAAGTCGACCATCTTGGGCACGAGCGGCGAGTTGCGGCTGTTGTGCACTTCGTAACTCTCGACGTCCTTGACCCCGAGCGCGCGGAGCCGGTCGTGGACGTCGTCGCGGCCCACCAGCACGGGGGTGCCGTAGCCGCCTTCCTTGAACGCGACCGCGGCGCGCAGCACGACTTCTTCCTCACCTTCGGCGAACAGCACGCGCTTGGGCTGCGCGCGCGCGCCTTCGTACGCGAGCGTCAGCACAGAGGTGGTCGGGTTGAGCCGGCCGCGCAGTTTCTGGCGATAGGCGACCATATCTAGGATCGGCTTGGTCGCGACGCCCGAATCCATCGCTGCCTTGGCGACCGCGGCGGGGACGACTTCCATCAGCCGCGGGTCGAACGGCGCGGGGATGATATAGTCGGGGCCAAACGTGTGACGCACGCCGTACGCCGCAGCGACTTCCTCGGGCACCGATTCGCGCGCCAGTTCGGCGATCGCATTGGCAGCCGCGATCTTCATTTCCTCGTTGATGCCCGTCGCGCGGACGTCGAGCGCGCCGCGGAAGATGAACGGGAAGCCGAGCACGTTGTTGACCTGGTTGGGATAGTCCGAGCGTCCCGTCGCGATGATCGCGTCGGGGCGGGCAGCCTTGGCCGCTTCAGGGCGGATTTCGGGCTCGGGATTGGCCATCGCGAAGATGATCGGCGCCTTGGCCATGTTCTTGACCATGTCGGGCGTCACCGCTCCTGCTGCGGACAAGCCGAGGAACACGTCGGCGCCCTCCAGGGCTTCGGTCAGCGTACGCTTGTCGGTCTGGACGGCGTGCGCGGACTGCCACTGATTCACATTGTCGCGGCCCTGATAGATCACGCCTTTGCGGTCGCAGATCATCACGTTTTCGTTGCGGACGCCCATCGCCTTGATCAGCTCGGTGCAGGCGATGGCCGCCGCGCCCGCGCCGTTCACCGCAACCTTGACTTCGGACATCTGGCGCCCGGTCAGCAGGCAGGCGTTGATCAGCCCCGCCGCGGTAATGATCGCGGTGCCGTGCTGGTCGTCGTGGAACACCGGGATGTTCATCCGTTCGCGCAGAGCCTGCTCGATGATGAAGCATTCGGGCGCCTTGATGTCCTCGAGGTTGATCCCGCCGAACGACGGCTCAAGCAGTTCGACGCACTCGATGAAGCGTTGCACGTCCTCGGTATTCACCTCGAGGTCGATCGAATCGACGTCGGCGAAGCGTTTGAACAGCACCGCTTTGCCTTCCATCACCGGCTTCGAGGCGAGCGCGCCGAGATTGCCCATGCCCAGGATGGCCGTGCCGTTGGAGATGACCGCGACCAGGTTGCCCTTGGCGGTATAGTCATAGGCGCAGGCGGGATCCTCGTAGATCGCCCGCACCGGCACCGCGACGCCGGGCGAATAGGCCAGCGCCAGGTCGCGCTGGGTCGCCATCGGCTTGGAGGCGATGATCTCGATCTTGCCCGGCCGGCCTTCCGAATGGAACAGCAGCGCCTCGCGCTCGGAAAACTGAACGTTCGATTCGTCGGCCATGCATCTCTCGCTTTCGTTCGCCGCCATCAAGCGGGCGCGAATCCTATAGGATCATTGCCTGTAGAGGCAACGTGACCCTACGTCACCCCGGACCTGTTCCGGGGAACATCCTGCCGCGCATGCTGGCTCGCGCGGCTCTTGCGGCATGGCGCGGGCGGGGACAAGAGCGCGAAGCGCAAAAACCGTAGCGTCGCAGGATCCCCGGGCCGAATTCTCGCTATCGGCTTCATGCCGCGGCGGCGGCGGCGCCCGCGGAAAAACGCTGCCGATAGTCTCCGGGCGACAGCCCGATGATCCGGTGGAACAGCCGCCGGAACGCCGCCGCATCCTCATAGCCCACCGACCAGGCGATCTGATCGACCGAACGCCGGGTGAATTCGAGCAGCTCGCGCGCCTTGCCGATGCGCAGATGCTGGGCATATTCGATCGGTTTCATACCCGTCGCCGCCTTGAAGCGGCGCTGGAAGGTGCGCTCCTCCAGCGCCGCCTGCCGCGCCATGTCCGGCACGGTGACGGACCTGGCCTCCTTCGCCTGCAGCCAGTGCTGCACCTTCAGGATCGTCTCGTCGCCATGCGTCAGGCGCGGCGCGAAGCTGCTGTAATGGCGCTGCTCGCGTCCCGACGGCGCGATCAGCAGGAAGCGCCCGGTCTCGATCATCACGGTCGGGCCGAACAGCCGGTCGACCAGCCGCATCCCGAGATCGGTCCACGCCATCAGCCCGCCCGCGGTGATGATCTCACCATCCTCGATGACGATCTTGTCGGGCTCAAGGCGCACCTCGGGAAAGCGTTGGCGAAACGGCTCGGCGAACTGCCAGTGAGTCGTCGCCGGCCGCCCCGCCAACAAACCCGTCTCCGCCAGCAGAAAGGCGCCGCCGCAATTAGCCGCCAGCGTCGCGCCCTCGGCATGCCGCTCGACCAGCCAGCGCGCATAAGGCACCGCCTCGTCCGGCTCGACCGGCCCGGTCAGCCGCCCCGGCACGATCAGCATATCGGGAAAGCGCTCGCTCCCCGGATGGCTGTCGAAGCTGCGCGCGAAACCGCCATCGTCCTGCAGGCTCCAATGGCTGACGCGGAGCGCCGCGCCGCCATGCTCCACCGAAAAGCCCCCGGCGATCTGCAGCAGGTCGGTCATGCCGTGCACCATCGCCATCTGGCATCCCGCATAGAGCAGGATCCCCACCTCCGCTTTTGGCGGCGTCGTCACTGCCATCAAACGACCTCCTGTCGGTTTCGGCGCGCATATTGTCGGAACTGCCAATCCCGATGCTGCCCCAAGCCGCCTAATCCTTCAACCACGGGACGGCACCGGGCCCTCCCCTCTTATCGGGAAAGGAAGCAGCGATGAGCATCATCACCACGCAGGACGGCACCGAGATCTTCTACAAGGACTGGGGCGCGCGTGACGCGCAGCCGATCGTCTTCCACCATGGCTGGCCGCTCAGCGCGGACGACTGGGACAATCAGATGATGTTCTTCCTCGCCCAGGGCTATCGCGTCATCGCCCATGATCGCCGCGGCCATGGCCGCTCGAGCCAGACCGATGGCGGCAACGAGATGGACACCTATGCCGCCGACGTCGCCGCTCTGGCCGCGGCGCTCGATCTGCGTGGTGCGGTCCATGTCGGCCACTCGACCGGCGGCGGCGAAGTCGCCCATTATGTCGCGCGCGCCGAGCCGGGCCGGGTCGCCAAGGCCGTGCTGATCGGCGCCGTGCCGCCGGTCATGGTCAGGAAGGACTCGAACCCGGGCGGACTGCCGATCGAGATATTCGACGGTTTCCGCGCCGCGACCGCCGCCAACCGCGCGCAATTCTTCATCGATGTGCCGACCGGCCCCTTTTACGGCTATAACCGCGCGGGCGCGACGATCAGCCAGGGCGTCATCGACAATTGGTGGCGCCAGGGCATGATGGGCAGCATCAAGGCCCATTATGAGTGCATCAAGGCCTTTTCCGAGACCGACTTTACCGAGGATCTGAAGAAGATCGAGGTGCCGGTGTTCGTGATGCACGGCACCGACGATCAGATCGTGCCCTATCCCGACTCCGCGCCGCTCTCCGTCAAGCTGCTGAAGAACGGGACGCTCAAAACCTATGAGGGCCTGCCCCACGGCATGTGCACCACCCATGCCGACATCATCAACGCCGATCTGCTGGCGTTCATCCGGAGCTGACTCGGGACGGCAAGAGGCGGCGGGCCGGATTCGTCCAGCCCGCCTCTAACCCGTCCTTAACCCGGAATGCCCTAGGAAGAAGCAGCCAGCGCCCGGCATGCATCGCAAGGTCTACCGCCGTGAACGATCCAGCCATGATCAAGCAACTGCCGGAACCGGGAAGCGCCGCCGCCACGATCGACCTGACGGAACGCCTCCGCCTGTTCGGCTTCACCGCCGACGATCTCGCCGTTGCGCGCCGGATGTGGACGATCGTCGAGCCCGAAGCCGGCAAGGTCGCCGAAACCCAGCGCGCGCAGTGGCACCAGTTCTTCGACGGCCGCGACGCGACCACGGGCGGCGCTTCCTGGACGCTCGAGACCGGCATCGCCTATCTGCGCAACCGCTTCGAACGTGCCGACCGGACGGAATGGGTCCGCTCGGCCGAACGCAATGTCGCCTACGCCTTCGCTTCGGACGTCTCGCTCACCGCGCTGATCTCGATGACCTGCGCCGGCGCGACGCCGATGCTCGATATCCTGTCGCGGCTGCATGATTGCTCGAAGGAGGAACGGCAGCGCATCAACGAAGTGTTCTTCCGCCTGCACTCGCTCGAATGCGACATCTACGCCTCGCTCTACAACGCCTATCGGGATTTCGACGACCGGCGGCAGCGCGATCACCTCGCCGACGATTTCCGCGACGGCATCGCCCAGATGGTCGAAGCCGCCACGCGGGAAGGTGCCGCGCTGCGCCAGCAGGCTGCCAGAACCTCCACCTCGGCGCGCGGCATGCTGGGCAAGACCTCCGAGGTCGCCGCCGCCGCCGAGCAGTCCGCCGTGGCAATGCGCGAAGCGGCGCAGACCGCTGCCGGCCTGATCCGCGCGATCGAGGATGCCCGTACCGAAGTCGAAGCCGCCGCCGAGATCGCCACCCGCGCCTCGACCCAGGCGGGCGAAGCGGTCGGCATGTCCGAGGCGCTCAGCGATCACGCCCAGTCGATCGAATCGATCCTCGGCCTGATCCGTGACATTGCCGGGCAGACCAACCTCCTCGCCCTGAACGCCACGATCGAGGCCGCCCGCGCCGGCGATGCCGGCCGGGGCTTCGCCGTCGTCGCGCAGGAAGTGAAATCGCTGGCGAGCCAGACCGCGCGGGCGACCGACGACATCGCCGCCAAGATCGCGGCGATCCAATCGGCGACGCGCTCGACCGTCGACACCAACGCCTCGATCAAGACCACCGTCTCCGAGGTGCAGGACAGCGCCAACCGCATCCGCCTCGCGATGGAAGCGCAGGCGCAGACCGTGACGGCGATCACTGCCGCGGTCGACGAGACCGCGCTCGCGGCCGATTCCATGTCCAACACCATCGCCGCCATCCGCGAGGATACCGAAACCGTCGCCGCCGATATCGACGGCGTCGGCCGCGGCTTTGACGGGCTCGATGCGCGCCTCGGCTCGCTCAAGAGCAGCGCCGGCGATTTCGCCGCCAAGGTCGCCGCCTGAGGGGCAAGCCTCTGAAAAGAGGCTTGTCAGCGACCGCACTCCCCCCTTAATCTGAGCCGATCCACCGGGGGGAGGGGCATGAAGAAGTATCCGCTGGCACATGGTGCCGCCGCCGCGTTGCTCGCCTGGGCAACCCCGTCATGGGCGCAGGAGGCGGAAGCGGCACCCGCCCAGGCAGCACCCGCCGCCGATTCGGACACCGCCCAGACGGTCGCCCTGCCCTCCGCCGACGAGAAGATCGACGTCGCCGCCATCCCGATGCCGGCGCTCGCCTTCACCGCGGACGTGAAGGTCGAAAAGGACTTCGACAAATATTATTATTTCCATCGCGCCGGCACCGATTTCAAAACCGCGCTCGCCGATCTGCGCGATTGCGACAGCCTGTCGCGCGGCCTCGCCAGCCCGTTCGGCTATATGGAGACGCCTTACCCCTATGCCGGCACGCTGGCGGGGGCCGCGGGCGGCGCCATCGCCAACCTCATGGTCGCCGCGATCTTCGGCTCGGCCCAGGTCCGCGCGACGCGCCGCGTCAACATGCGCCGCTGCATGTACTTCAAGGGCTATCAGCGCTTCGGCCTGCCCAAGGACATGTGGCAGGAGTTCAATTTCGAGGAGGGCTTTTCGGAGCTCGCGGAAGGCAAGCGCCAGGCCTATCTGAAGCAGCAGGCCAAGGTCGCCTCGGGCGACCTGCCGAAGACGGAGGCCCTGGGCAAATGAGCAAGCGCCTCCTCCCCGCCGCCCTGTTCGCCGCGCTGCCCGCCGTCCTGATCGCCGGCACTCCCGGCGCGGCCCTGCCGGTCCCGGGCGATTACAAGGCGATCGGCGATACCAAGACGGTCGCGCTCGATCCGGCCCGCAGCTACCTCATCGTGCAGACCTCGTCGGCCAGCTCGATGTATTCCTTCCCGATCGCCTTCATCCGCCGCCCGGACAAGGCCGATATCGACGATTACCTCGCCCGGCGCAAAGCAGCGCTCGACAAGGCCCATGCCAAATGGACGGGCAAGCACGCCTCCTGGGTGAAGCAGGCGGCCGACTGGGACAAGCTCCCCAAACAGGATCGCGCCGGCCAGCCGCGACCGGCCGAGCCGGTCGAGCCGACCGATCTCAACCTCGCTTTCCCAGCGATCGAGCAGGAGGGGATCGTCATCATCGGCCCGTTCAATCGCTTCGCCAAGGCGAATGGCCGCTCCACCTTCCTGCACGCGGTGCCGCCGGGCCGCTACGCCTTTTACGGCCCGATCAACATCGCCGCCGCCGCCTTCGGCACCTGCATGTGCATGGGCAGCATCGAATTCGAGGTGAAGCCGGGCCAGATCGTCAATGGCGGCATGATGACGATCAATTTCATGGCCGAGCGCGCCAAAGCCAAGGCGGAGGGGCGCCCCGTGCCGAAGACCGAGACGGATCTGCCCCCCGACATGAACACGATCAGCTGGGAGGTCCCGGTCGCCGGCTATGCCGTGGATCCGCGCCTGTCCGCCTATACGATCGTCCCCGCCGAGCTCCACGCCACCGGCCGCATCCCCAATTATTACGGGCTGATGATCGATCGCCTCACCGCCATCCCCGGCGTGCTCGACTATGATCGCGATCGCATCATCGACGTGAAGGCGAAGCCGGCGGGTTGACGGCCGTCACCGTCAGCTGCTGAACGCAGCCGCCTTGCGCGGTCACCCGCACGCCGCGCAGGTCGATCGTCACCGGCGGCCCGGCGGCCAGGCCGACCTTGAGCTGCTGCGCCTGCGCCGCGCTCAGCATCGTGTTGGTCGCGAGCCCGGTCAGCAACAACGGAATCGCCCGCTCGACGTCAGCCGGATCGCCGCAGCGCTTGCCCGCCCCCGAGGTCAGGCCGACCTGCGAGATCCAGCCGTCCGGCAGCCGGTGCAGCTTCGCCTCGCCCCGGTCGCCATCGGTGAAGATGATCGTCCCGCCCGTTGCGGGGTCGGGCGCGACCCCGCTCGCGCGAGGCTTGGCCCAGGGCGCGCCGAGCCCCGCGATGGTCGCCTGCACGCCGGGTACCGTCTGGTCGAAGCTCGGCTTGGGCGGCGGCGCGGCCGGTGCCTGCTGCTGCTCCGCCGCAGGCCCACAGCCCGCCAACCCCGCCAGCAGGAGCATGGCCGCAAGCCCGCCGATCGGCCGCACGCCCTGGCTCAATGATTCCTCCCCGTTCGCATCTGCCCGCGGATAGCATGCCCGCTCCACCAAAGACGAGCCGCGATCGACAGGCCGCCACGACCCCGGAAAAACCATCGGTGCGGGAGGTCGCCGCCTGACGGGCTAGGCGCCCGAAAAGCCGCTTGTCAGCCGCCGCCACCCGTCCCTATCCTCGCGCAACGCCGCGGGAGAAGCATGATGCCGACCAGCCGTGAATGCCCCAAATGCGGAGGATCGATGACCGACGGATTCATCGCCGACCACACCTATGGCAGTGTCTCGGTCAGCAGTTGGGTGGAAGGCGAGCCGAAGCGGAGCTGGTGGTTCGGCGTGAAGCTCACCGGCGAAAAGCCGATCGAGATCACCACCTGGCGCTGCGACACGTGCGGCTATCTGGAGAGCTACGCGCCCGCCGTGTGAGCACGCGCCCTCTTTCCGTCATGCCGGACTTGTTCCGGCATCCATCGCGCCGCACGCGCAACGCCATTTCTGGAAAGGCACCGCCCGAACAGCGATGGACCCCGGAACGAGCCCGGGGGTGACGACGCGTCGGGCAGCCCCCTCGCCCCCACCAGCGTCCCGCGCGCGCGGGACGTTCATCTCGCATTCCCGGCCGCTGGTGCGAACTCCCCTTGGCCCCGCCCCGCATTTCCCCCTAGTGAGACAATACAACAATACGCGTAAGGGTGGGAAGAAACACATGGCCAGGCCAACACCGGCGACCCTAATCGCCCTCGCCTGCGCCGCCACCACCATCACCGCCCCCCTCCCAGCCCACGCCCAGGACCGCACCAGCGACAACGCCGTCACCCAGGCGGAGGACGCCTTCGGCTTCAGCGTCGGGCGCGAATCGATCGGCATCTATTCCGCCAACAGCGCCCGCGGCTTCTCGCCCACGGCGGCCGGCAATGTCCGCATCGACGGCCTTTATTTCGATCCGCAATACAGCCTGAGCAGCATCGTCTCGGACACGTCGAGCATCAAGGTCGGCCTGTCCGCGCAAGGCTATCCCTTCGCCGCCCCCAGCGGCATCGTCGATTACACGTTGCGCCGCCCGGAGGATCACCCCGGCGCCTCGATCGTCCTCAACGGCGATGCCTATGGCAGCGGCGGGCTGGAGATCGACGGCTCGCTCCCGATCAGCGCGAACCTGTCGCTGGGCTACGGCCTCACCGTCAACCATGTCGAATTCCCCGACGGCACCAACAACTGGAACCATGCGCAAGGCCTGATCCTCCGCTGGCGCCCCGCGCCGGGCGTCGAGATCACCCCCTTCTGGACGATCTCCAACGATTATAATGACGAGGCCGGCCCCTTCTACGTTCCCGGCGGCAAGTTCCTTCCGCCCCAGCCAAAGGTCCGCCGGTTCGACGGACCCGAATGGGCCGATTTCCGCTACACCGCCGCCAATCACGGCGTCGTCGCCTCGGTCGCCCCGGCCAGGGACTGGCTGATCCGCCTCGGCGCCTTCCGCTCGGTGTTCGATCAGCAGGCGAACTGGACCAACCTCCTGCTGAACCTCCAGCCCGACGGCACCGCCGACCGCCTGATCATCGCCGATCCGCGCGCGAAGAACGTCTCGGTCAGCGGCGAGCTGCGCGTCACCCACAGCATCGCGGAAGGGCCCCGCCTCCACGTCTTCCACGCGTCCTTGCGCGAACGCGACGCTCGCCGCATGTTCGGCGGCTCGGACGAGGTCGATCTCGGCCCGACCCGCATCGGCCAGCCCGTCACCGCGCCCAAACCCGTCTTCACCTTCAGCGAACAGGGTCATGACCGAGTCAAACAGACGACGTTCGGCTTCGCCTATGACGGCCGCTGGCGGGATGTGGGCGAGCTCAGCTTCGGCCTGTCCCGCGCCGATTATGCCAAGACGACCGCGCTCCCCGGCATCGCCCCGGTCACCGCCCGGTCGCACCCCTGGCTCTACAACGGCACGCTGGCGGTCTCGCCGATCAAAGCGATCAGCCTCTATGCCGGCTATTCGCGCGGGCTGGAGGAAAGCGGCCTCGCCCCGCCCAACGCCGCCAACCGCAACCAGCCGCTGCCGACGATCCTGACCGAGCAGAAGGACGCCGGCATCCGCTGGCTCGTCACCGGCAATGTGAAGGCGGTGGCCGGGCTGTTCGATCTGCGCCGCCCCTATTTCAGCTTCGACACGGCGAACCGCTACACCCAGACGGGCACGACGCGCAGCCAGGGCGCGGAATTCTCGGTCTCGGGCAATCTGACCAAGCGGCTCGGCGTGGTGACCGGCGGCTATCTGCTGCGCCCCCGCGTCGAGCGCGATGCCGCCGCGGTCGGCACGATCGGCCAGCGTCCCGTCGGCCTGCCCGGCCACCTGTTCAATCTCAACCTCAACTGGCGCACGCCGCTGCTGGAGGGCCTGTCGCTCGACGCCGCAGTCTTCCACCGCGGCACCGTCGCCGCGACCACCGACAACCTCGTCACCCTCCCGCCCCGCGCCCAGCTCAACCTCGGCGGCCGCTACGGCTTCAAGCTGGGCGGCCATCCGGCGACGCTCAGGCTGCAGGCGGGCAATATCTTCGACAATAAGGGCTTTGGGACCGCGGGGCCGGGAATCTATGCGGCGAACTCCGGGCGCTATCTGACGGGGTATCTGGCGGTGGATGTTTGAGCAAAAAAACTCCCTCTCCCCCTGTGGGAGAGGGAAGGGTCCCGTCGCGAAGCGACGGGAAGGGTGAGGGGGACACGAAAGCTAATGTGATCGACCGAAGACCGCCCCACCTTCCTCCGGACATTCTATCCTGCTTCCAGAAGCCTTGCCATTTTTTGCCAAAATCGCTAATTTGATGTCATGAGCACGATGAACATCTCGCTGCCCGAAACGCTCAAGCGCTTCGTCGACGATCAAGTCGCGGATCGCGGCTATGGCACCAGCAGCGAATATATGCGGGAGCTGATCCGCAAGGATCAGGATCTCCAGCAGCTGCGCGGGCTTCTCCTCGAAGGCGCATCCTCGCCGCCGGCCGCGCCCGTCGATGATGCCTGGTTCGCCGACCTGCGCCAACGCGCCCGCAAGGCGGGATGAACGCGAAGCCGGTCGTCCCGCGCGAACAAGCCAACCGGGACGTCGAGGCCGCCATCGACTATTATGTCCGTGAAGCGGGCCCGGACGTCGCCCTGGCCTTCATCGACGCTCTGCGGGATGCGTATCAAGCGATCGGCGACAATCCGGCAACCGGCTCGCCGCGTTTTGCGCATGAGCTGAATCTGCCCGGCCTGCGCACTCGAAAGCTCGCCCGCTATCCCTTCCTGGCCTTCTACCTCGATCGCGCGGATCATATCGACGTGTGGCGTGTCCTCCACATGCAGCGCGATATCCCGGCATGGCTGCGAGACGAGGAAGACTGAAAGATGCTTCACGGGGCCCGTTCGGAGTTCCGTTGACGGTCCACGTAGCTCCTGGAATTCCGGCGTTTCCCCTCGCCCCCCTAGACCCCCACCCCCACCCCTGCCATAAGCCCCTCACCATGACGAACCATCTCCTCCTGCGCGAAAGCTGACGTTGGCGGCCACTGGCCGGTCCACGATCCATCACGCACATTCTGGAGACTCCCCATGATTATCGAAATTCGCGCCGGCGAAGGCGGCGATGATGCCTGCCTGTTCGTCGCCGATCTCGCCGCCGCTTATGGCCGCCTGCTCGATCGCCACGGCTGACTGCACCGGCTGCGCCTCGTCGAGGGCGCGGCCACGCTCGAGCTCGCACCGCTCGCCGGCTTCCGCCACGAGGCCGGCGGCCACCGCATCCAGCGCATCCCGCCGACCGAACGGCGCGGCCGCATCCACACCAGCAATATCACCGTCTCGGTGCTCGACGGACTCGCCACCGCGGGCGCGGCCCTGCACGACGCGGATGTGCGCGAACGCTGGTTCTCCGGCACCGGCGCCGGCGGGCAGCATCGCAACAAGCACCAGAATTCGGTCGAGCTGCACCACCTTCCCACCGGCCTCAGGCGAACGGCGCAGACCCGCTCGCGCGAGACCAGCCGCCGCGCCGCCTGGGAGGCGCTCGCCGCGGCACTCTCCGCCCAATCCGAAAGCCGCGCCGCCGAGGATATGAATCAGCTTCGCGCCAGGCAGATCGGCCTCGGCATGCGCGCCGACAAGCGCCGCACCTACCGCTTCCGCGACGACCGCGTGGTGGACGATCTCACCGGCCTGTCCGCGTCCTGCACCCGGGTGATGCGTGGGCACATCGATCTGCTCTGGCCCGCCGCCGATCGCCCGGGCGGATAAGGGGGCCGGAAAAGCCCCCACCCTCGCTCACATCACGCCGAGCATCGCGACATGATGCCGGACGATGGGCACGATCCTCCGCGCCGCCTCCCGCAGCGGAGCCACGCTTCCGGCGGCCGCATAATCGCCGTGCAGCCCCAATGCGCCGCTTTCTGCTGCCTGATATAAAGATGGTCGCGAGCGCCGCCGTGCGCGCCGCGAAGCGCAGCCAGATCATAGGCCTGCAACCCGGACAGGCGCGGCGCATCGAACGGTAGGTGCGCGCTCGTCGCGGCGTGCTCCAGTTCCGCGGCGCTCTTCGCATGATCGGTGATCATCATCACCGCGAAGTGGTGGACCCGCGGATTGCCCGATGACAGCATCAGTTCCGCCGACTCGCGCTCGAACAGATCGTTCGCGGCCGCTCTCGTCAGATATTGGGATGCCGGTATCGACCTGGCGTCGAGCGCGGTCATCGGCGCGGCCAGCAGCGCGGCCCCGATCAACGGCTTGAGGATGTTCATGATCTTCTCCTGTACGCCATGGCACGCGCCACCGCTGCCCCCTTCCGGCCGTGATCGAGTCTGCGCCCCGGTCCAGTCAACGATATTATTCAACCTTTTAGCGCAGGCTCATGACGGCGCAATTAGCCTTGTCACGGCGGCGGGGACCAGTCACGACGTCCGGGTGCTGAAGAAAAGCATGGCCGCCAATCCAGGGGAATCGTCATGTTTCATCGGCTCATACTCGGCCTCGCGATCCTTTCCTTTTCCACGGCTGCCGTCGCAGGGGACGCATTCGAGGACGCGCGCTATCATCTGCAGGTAAAGCGGACGGCCGAGGCACTGCAGATCGTCGACAGCGGCCAGTTCGACGTCAATATGCAGACGGCGGAGGGCTATTCGTTGCTGCATTATGCGGCGGAAGCCGGCAATCTGGAGATGGTGAAGGCGCTGCTCGCGCGCGGCGCCAATCCGGGCCTGAAGGCGAACACCGGCACCACCCCTTACCAGATGGCCATGAACCCGATGGTCCAGGCGGAGATCCGCAAGGCGATGGCGCGCGACGCGGCGCCGGGCCGGGTGCCCGCGCCGGACAATAGCGGGGGGCAGGCTCCCGCCGTCCCTCCAATGGGCACCGGGATGTGCGCGATGGTGCGCGCGGATCCCGTGAACGATGGGCGCTCGCCGGCCATGCGGCCGTTTCTGAAGGCGAAGGACGCCATCTGGTACAACCATCCCGATCAGCTGACCGGCCTGATCGAGGACTGTGTCGGCGTGAATAGCCAGGATCAATATGGCTGGACCCTGCTGCACCACGCGGCCGATCGCGATCGGGTCGCCCTTGCCAGGATATTGCTGGATCACGGGGCGAAGCGGACCATCGTCAACAAGACCAGCCAGACCGCCGCGGCACTGGCGAGCTCGCCCGAGATGAAGGCGCTTCTCGGCGCCGCCTCCGTGAACCCCGGGCCGGCCCCCGACAGCCGGAAGGTCGAATGTCAGCAAAAATACCGCGCCGATGCCGCGCTGGCCTCCGACACGACGAGCAAGATGCGCGCCATGCGGCGTTGGTCGCAATGCCTGAAGACGGGCAGCTATTGGTAGGGGCACAGCGGCATTTTCGCGATGGCCCGGGCTGCAGGGAGGAATAGCGGTGCCTGTGGGTTCCGGTGACACGCCACTCAACGCACCGGCCTGTCGGCATCCTGCACGCGGGCGATGCGTTAGGTCGAAGCGACTCCACTCCTTTGGGAGGCTCGCCTTCGCCCGACAGGTGCCATAAGCCCGAACTCGGCAACGGGGGGGGGCAGGTCGAACAGTGCAAGGCCGATCGGATCAGGCGACGCGATCGCGCTCATGGCTCGGCCGGACGGCCGACCGGCTGGCCAGAATCCGCGGCTATGCCAGGCCGGGCCGGGCGCTTCTGTTGCTGCGGGACAGCGAGGCGCGCGAGGCCTTTCGCCTGACATGGTCCTCGGCCAATCTGTTCCAGCCTCATGGCGACACGATTGCCGATCGCTACCCGGTCATCTTCGCGCGCGCGAAGCGGACACTGGCCGATCGCCCGGGCCTCTCCCTGCTCTCCTTCGGCTGCTCGGTCGGCGACGAGGTGCTGACCCTGGCGCGCCTGTTCCCGGCGGCGCGCATCACCGGCGTCGACATCAGCGCGGCCCGCATCGCCGAGTGCCGCCGGCGCATCGCCGCGATCGGCGAAGAGGACCGGATCGACTTCGCCGTCGCCGGATCGGCCGAGGATTTCCAGCCTGCATGCTTCGATGCGGTCTTCGCCATGTCGGTGTTCCGCCACGGCGATCTGAACGCGGCCCCGCCGCGCTGCGACCACCGGCTCGATTTCGCCGATTTCGAACGGGCCGTCACGGACCTCGCCCGATGCGTCAAAACGGGCGGCCTGCTCCTGCTCAGGCACGCCAATTTCCGCTTCGCCGATACTGAAGCCGCGCGCGATTTCGATGTCCTGGACACGCGCCCACGCGGCGTGGATTCGCCGCTCTACGATCGCACGAACTGCCTGTTCCCGCCCGAGCTGCAGGAGAAAGAGGCGGTGATCTTCAGGCGCCACGCCTGACGATCCGCGAACGCGCGCTACTGCATTCCCGAGCTGCCCTGCGAAATCCGGGCGCGACGGCTCACCACAACCCCAGGTCACGAAGACCGGCGGGCCCCGCTCCTCCCGCCGCTCCGTGCGTCAGCGGCAGATACGCACCCGGTACCCGTAACGCCATTCGGTCCAGCACCGCGGCCCATACCAGCGATAATGCCGGTAACGCGGCCCGCGCCAATAGGCGCCATAACCGCGATAGCCGCGATACTCCCGGCCCTGCCAGCCACGGTTCCATCCGCGGCCATAGCCGCCCTGATGGCCGCGATCATGCCAGCCGCCGCCGCGATGGCCATTCCATCGCTGCGCATCGGCACTCGTGCTGATGGTGAGGGAAGCAACCGCCAGGCCGGTTGCGGCAAAGATGTGCGAGATCTTCATCGTCTGGTCCTTCCTGCCCGCCAATCGGGCGAAAGGAGGTTATGCCCCCGATCGGGTCGGGATGCTGAACGCCGCGGTAATCTGGGGTACAGGTGCGGCGGCCGCATCAAGGTCCTCTTCCGACAGAAACCGCTTTCGCTCTGCGGAGCGTCACCGGTTGGCGGCACGGTCCACAATCGCTTCGTCGCACGGTGCGCTCGAACCACCCGCTCGGCCACTGCCCTTCCCGGGTTTGTTCATCTGGGAGACAGGTTTACCCGAACAGGCAAGGCCGGCGGGGGGGCAATTTAGAGGAGATTGCTCCAATGCGTGTCATTTCCAAAAGGTCGGGAGGTTGCTTCCTGGTTGCCTTGCTGGCCGTGTCTGCGTCGGGCGGTGCGTCCGCGCAGCAACAACCGCAGCAGCCGGAACAACAGCAGGCACAACCACAGCCGCAGCAGGACAGCCCGCCCGATTCCAACGTGGTCGTCTATGGCCCAGCCCCGGCTGCGATGACCGCAGGGCCCGAGGTCAAAGGCGTCATCGCCGCGCGCAACGGCGACAAGATCAAGGTCAAGGCCGCCGACGGCACCAGCGTGATCATCGCCGTCAATGATGCGACGCGGATCAAGGCCGCAGGAGGCCTGTTCGGCGGCAATGGCGGCAAGCTTGGCGCAGAATCGCTGCTCAACGGGATGCCGGTCACCGTCAAGACATTACAATCGGGCGATGGGCAGTCGGGCGCTGACCTGGTCGCGAGCCAGATCAGTTTCCGGAAGAACGATCTCAAGACCGCGGCGATGATCCGCAACGCGACGGATCAGCGCTTTGACGAACAGACCGCGGCGACGGAGTCGCTGCGCGGCCGCCTGGGCGATATCGACAAATATAATATCAAGGGCACCACCAACGTGCACTTCGATACCGGCAAGGCGGAACTGTCCGAACAGGACAAGGCCCAACTCTGTTCGACGGCCAGCTCAGCCGAGGGAACGGAAAATGCCCTGATCCTGGTTGTCGGTTACACCGATTCGACGGGGACCGACGACGTCAACCAGCAGCTCAGCGAAAAGCGGGCCAGCCGCGTCATCAATTATCTTCAGCAGAAATGCGGCTGGAAACCCTATCGCATGCTGACCCCGACCGGGATGGCCACGGCGGATCCGTTGGCGAGCAACGACACTGACGAAGGCAAGGCACAGAATCGCCGCGTCGCCGTGAATATCCTGGTCAGCAAGAGCGTCGACGATCTGTGAAGGGCGCCGGGGCGGCTTCGGACGCTCCGGGTCGGCTCTGAGCGAACGTCCCGAGGAATCCCCACATCGGGCCGGGAGCGGCAGTCCGCTCCCGGCCAGCCATGTTTTGAGCCCTTTCGGGCGTCATCCCGGCACAGGCCGGGGTCCGGAAACACTGGCGTTGGCGATGGAAAAGCGACGTGAGCGTATCCGGAGACCTGCCTCCGCAGGAATGACCGAGACCAGGCCCTAGACTCATGAAGCTGCCTGACGGCAAGCGCCCCACTAGCGGACATGGGCGAGCGCGTTTAGGCCATCACGTAGGAGGAGCCGCATGACCGACGACGTGATCGCCCGACGAGTTTTCAAAATCGACGGACAGCGGGCGGAATGTCGCTTTTACAAACCACAGGAAGATGCCGGCAGTTTCTTCTGCCGGGTTCAAATCGACTGGCCAGAGGGGACGAAGAACAAGAGGGCTGGTGGCCTGGATGAAGTCCAAGCACTGCTGCTCGGAATGATGTTGGCCCACACAGACCTACTTGCAGCTAGGAATATGGACGGCCGAGTGATCGAGTGGCTTGATAGCCAAAGTCTTGGACTTCCGGTGACCCCTAGCATCCGGGATTGGGACCCAGACAATCACATGTGACGAGGACGAAGGTCCGCTCCCCACCATTTTTCGCCGTCATTGGCTTACACGCGGCGAACGACACCTGAAAGCCGATCGGCAGAAAATGGGCACAGAAGAGGCCGTTCGGCTTTCGCCCCACACCAGGTCATTCACTGCCGATCCGCGGTTGCCCTCTTGCGGACAATCAAAGGACCTGTAAGCCTGATGGTCAAGGTGCTGCCAAAGCATAAGGTGCGGGAGAGGCCGGAGTGAGTGGGTGCCTACGCATCGGAATCCCAGTCATCGTTCTAATGGCGCTCGCAATTTATAGTGCTTTCCCACATCCTATTCATAATCAGGCGGAATTGAAGGCAATCGCGGCCGAATCCCAACGCCTGATAGCGGCTTATCCGATCAGTCCTTCTGAGCAATCCGCTAATGTTCCGGAAGACAAATGGCCGCCTGGTATCGCCAGCCTGAAGCCTTCTTCTGTGACCGTCCGCCATGGGATGGTGGATATCACTACGAAGCCATTCTTTGACGGTGGCTGGGGGTACGGCTTCGCCTTGGACAAGCGGGACCTGACGATGCTTGTGGAGTGCTGGTCAGAGTTAGGCCACGGCGTATATTGGCACGGCCCCTGCTGATCGAAAATGCATAAAATGGGCACAGAAGCAGCCGTTCGGCTTTCGCCCCGGTTGCGGACATAGATTACATTGACCAATATCCCGCTCAACATGGGAGCGAGGCGAATGAACCAGAGGGATCGCATCAACTCTGCATCAAACGACTGGGAAGCTGATCCATGGGACGCCTCCGATGAAGTGGCCGATGCCCAGCTTGCTGGATTTCAATTACGAGCTACTAAACCGCTCGAATGGGTTTCAATAGGCACTGCTGGCCCGTCAATCTTTGGCGTTGATGCACAAAAGCTTATCGGTGCCGACGTTGAGTTTCACACAACATATGACGGCGAAGACATGCTGCTAATGCAGCTGGCTTGGCATGGATTTCCAGACCCGCCAGAATGGCGGTTAGCGACCCGGCCTCGCGAAAGCGCGGATCACAATTGGGCCTCTTGGGGTTATTTCGCCCATCTGCCGGTAGATTGGACCATGCCAGAGACGTTCAAGGGCTAGCGACTGCATTCCACCCCTTTCCACCGTTCACGGCCGTCAAGGCCGAACACCGTGCCTGAAAGCGGACGGGCGGCTTTCGGACGGGAAAGCAGCCTGGCTGAAATCGCCCCAGTTGCGGACGTTCATCATATTGCGGAGATTGCCCCAAAGCGGCCGGTCGTTCACCCCTAAACGAAAGCCAGATTGAGAAAGTGGCGTCGTCAACACGGAGCATTCTGTGTCAAAGCCCTGCAAGCTTCACGACGCTCGAACGCTCTCCGGCGGCCGCGGCGGGCGCAAAACGTGCATGGGCAACGAGCGCGTCGCACGCTGCCACATCGGACCGAGGATTCCGACTGGCGACTATAAACCGGCATTTCACTGGTCTGCCATCGGAACTTACTGACAGCACCGCGAACAACTCGTTCGGGATAAGTGCGCTGTCCGCTGGTCCGAAGGGCGCGTCCCCCTTGAACCAGGCACGTTCGAGCCGTGGCGGTGGGAGCACGGCTATAGGATCGAGACCCCAGCTCTTTAGCAACAATGCCCGACAGGTATTGAGCGTGGCGAAGGCTGCTCTCGTCGAGCCAGTGCTCAGCACGATGTTCCGCTCCATCGCATCGATGCGCATCGCGTTAACCGGGCCGGCAGCGGCACCGGAGAGCTGCGCCATGTCAGCGGCGTCAAGCCGCATGACGAAGGACAGGCGACCGGCGACGGTGAAACTGCCGCTGCCGAAATATTTGGTGTCCAGCGTCGGGCCAGCGGGGAGAAGTCCGACATGCGCTTGCCCCGACTTCAGACCGGCGTGGCTGGGCTCAAGCGCAATATCGAACTTCGCCGCACCGGAAGCGTCGAGGGTGAGGCTGAGATCGGCAACACGATCATGTTGCGAGAAGGTCCGGCTCAGCGTGCAGCCTGCCTCATGGCCCGCCACAGTCCATTTGCTCGCCGGAGCATAAAGTACGCTTGTCGCTGCGAGCATCATTAGTGTCAGCATAATCAATGTTCCCCGGGGGAATCGCTTATCGGTTTGCATCGTTCAAGAGCAGCCGAACCGCAATCCACCAGTTATCACCGTTCCGCGGTCTTTAGACCACGCTTATCTTGGAGACGATGCCGATCATGCGGTTCTCCACCAGTGTAATTTGGCTGAACCAGCTTCCGCTTAGGCCATCTGGGCGCCCGAAAGCGGTCGTTCCGCTTCCCACCATTTCCGCTGTCATTGGCTTGCGCGCGGCGAACGAAACCTGAAAGCCGACCGGCGGAAAATGGGCACAGAAGCAGCCGCTCGGCTTTCGCCCCGGTTGCGGACGGTCCACTTTCCGGCGATGCTTTACGGATGAACCGGATTGGCGCGATCCTGTATGGCGTAGCAATTGGGGGGATCGCCCTTCTCTTTGCGCGCGGATCGTTTGTGTCAGGTATCTGGCTTTTCGAAAAGCACGCCGCGCGTGACGCTGCACTTGGAGTCACGGGCTGGCTGATCGCTACGTTCGGCCCGGTAACCTTGTCCGTGGGTGTCTTGCTGGTCGCCCGGCGATTGAAAGCACGATGGCTCGCGCATCTGATCTTCCTTCCGGCAGCGATCGTGATTTGCAGGGAGGGAGGGTATTTGTTCTTTTATGGAGCCGGGGTGTCGGGTGAAGGCTCACCCGAAGACTTCGCGTTGTTGCTGGCTGCCATGTTCCTGCTGCTGACCCTTGTCGTCCATACAGCCGCGCTTGTCGCGGAGGGTTACAAGAAGGTCGCTCATGTCGCGAACGGCAGCTAACCACCATTTTTCGCCGTCATTGGCTTGCGCGCGGCGAACCACACCTGAAAGCCGGCCGGCAGAAAATGGGCACCGAAGCAGCCGCTCGGCTTTCGCCCCGGTTGTGGACGCCGGCAACATGGGAGATAAGGGGGAATGGCCACGCTCATCCCTCGGCTTCTCACACCGTTAGTGATGTTGACCCTTGGCAGTTGCTCCTATGCTTATGACCTGAAAGTCGTAGCTATCGATGGACATGTTGCCTTCGTCGTCGACCCTTCTTCAAGGGGCCAGCCCGACTGTATCAGAAGCATTCATGTAAGCGCCGACGACGGTGAACCAAAAGCAACCGCGGCGCCGGGTGATGATGAAGCCCTCGTCAGAAATGGCAGCGTGTACTGGTGGGAATTCATGGAAATTGGCTCCTGCCAAAACCCTTTTCCCGTAATCTATGGCGTGCCCCTGAAGGGGAAACGTTCAGCCGCCGTCGGTTATGTTGCCGCAAAGCGGTTGAAGGTAGGCGTGGTCTACGAGGTCGGCGCTGAAAGTAGCGGCTCCGGCTACGGTTCCGGATGGTTCAAAATTCAGCGGAACGGTCAAATTGAAAACTACCGGAACGATCCGACACCGCCGATGCGCGACGATAATGGTTACGTGATCAACGGCAGCGAAGCCAAGCCGTGACGGCTGCCAACCACCATGTTTCGCCGTCATTGGCTTGCGCGCGGCGAACGACACCTGAAAGCCGACCGGCGGAAATGGGCACTGAAGCAGCCGCTCGCTTTCGCCCCACTTGCGGACATCCGCCTAAGCGTTGATGTTGCTTCGATGAGCCGGCTTGGATTCGTTGCGTATGGTGCCGGCGTAGCGGGTGTCACGCTGCTTACTGCGGACATCACGATCAATTCCATGATTTTCGTATATCGATATGCAGGTGGAATCACCGCGCTTGGAGCTATCGGCTGGCTTATATCTGCGTTCGGCCCGATCGCCTTGTCGGTCTTCACTTGGGTAATAGCTCAAAGGATTCAGGCGCGCTGGCTCCCACACCTTATTTTCATTCCGTTAGCGATCGTTGCTTTCAAAGAGGGGGGCGCTCTGTATTTTCATGAGTCCGGCATATTGGCTGACAGCATGGCCAGCGACTTTGCACTGTTAGCGGCGGCCGAGTATCTCGTGCTTGCTGTCTTGGTCCACATCGTCGCCTTCCTTGCCTCCGGTATTCCCAGCCTCTGGCGTTGGATGAACGACCGCTAACCACTACTTTCTGCCGTTCCGGTGCTGCCGGCAGCGTCGGCCACCAAAGCGATTTGTGAGTTTACGGCCTAGCCGACCCGCCGGTCCATCGAGCCCTTTCGGGCGTCATCCCGGCACGGACCGGGATCCGGAAAGGCCGCTCGAGGGCGACGAAGAGGCGACTTGGGCACATCTGGATTCGCGCTTTCGGGAGGATCGCGGCGGTTTTGCCACGGTCGCCGAAACCATCTCCGTTCCTGCGAAATCCCCTTCTCCCCTCCTGCGCGCTGCACCGGCGGCGGCCTTGATTCAACTCCGCCCCCATCTCTGCTGAAATCGCCTGGACCGCCCTCACCCAGGGGGATGCCATGGACGAGAAAACCGATGCCAAAGACGAAAATAAGCGATTCGCATATAGGGAAGAAAAACACCAGTATCGGTGAAGCACGCTTTTGCGCGACGCGGCGGCGTCCGAGGCTATACGCCCCCTACAGGAGACGTACCCTGCAGTAATTCGCAATTTCGTGCCAAG
>NZ_JAQGLC010000018.1 GCF_028293085.1 Sphingomonas bacterium | reverse complement strand
CGCCCGTCATTCACGTTGCGGACCCATCCCGTTATGCCCAGCGCATTCGCTGTCCAGATGGTCCAGTTGCGATAGCCCACGGATTGCACCCGGCCGCTCACGATCAATCTCTGTGTCGCGCTCATTTGTCGTTTCTCGCCCTACACGACCGTGCGACCCCCGCCCGGCCAGGAGGAGACCCTAACAGCGGCCGTTCCGGCCAAAAGCGGGGCGCCCTATGATTCGCCGCGATTTCGGCAGCTTCCGGCGTGAGATGGTTGATTTTCGAGACAGTTAGCGGGCGCTGTTCGCAAGCTGGAGCTTCGTCAGCGCAGCCGCTTCACGAACACGCCGCCGTCGCGGCGATCGACGACGAAGCCCGGCACCGCCTCGAACAGGTCGGACAGGCGCGAGAAACCATAGTTGCGCGCATCGAAGCTCGAGCGGTTGCTGGCACGCTGGCCGACCTCGCTCATCGTCGCGAAGCCCTGTGCATCGCGTTTCGACGCGCCATAGGCGTCGACCAACAGCTTCACCAGTTCGGGATCGACCGTGCCCTTGGGCGTCACCGCCGGCGCGATCGGGGCGGGAGCCTCGGCTGCAGTCTTCTCCAGCGTCTCCACGTCGATGAAGCGGTTGCAGGCCTGGCGGAAGCCCTCGTGCGTCGACGCGCGGCCGAAGCCGTAGACCGGCACGCCCTCCTGCCGGTTGCGCGTGACCAGCGGCATGAAGTCGCTGTCCGACGACATGATGCCGAACCCCGTCACGCGGCCGCTGGCGAGCAGGTCCATCGCGTCGATCGTCATCTTCATGTCGGTGGCGTTCTTGCCCTTGGTCAGGTCGAACTGCTGCTGCGGCTCGAGCGCGTAGCGCAGCGCCACCTGGGACCAGCCCTTGAGGCTGGGCTTGCTCCAATTGCCGTAGATGCGGCGGATATTGACCGTGCCGAGATCGGAGAGCGCGGTCAGCACCGGGTCGATCGCGGTGTGCGAGGCGTTGTCCGCGTCGATCAGCAGCGCGACGTTGCCGGTGGGCAGCGGGTCGCTCACGCCTTGCCGCGCGTGGCGTCAACACTCCAAACGCCGCCGCCGGCCGCCGCGAGATAGAGGAAGATGAAGCAATAGAGCATCGCAGGCTCGCCGCCATTCGCCGCGGGGAAGAAGCCTTGCGGGAAATGCGCCATGAAATAGGCGACCGCGCACATGCCCGACAGGACGAACGCGACGGGGCGCGTGAAGAGTCCGAGCACGATCAGCGCGCCGCCGACCAGTTCGAGGGCGCCGGCGACGGTCAGCAGCGGGTTCAACGTCCCTGGAAAAGGGGGGATACCGAAGAATTTCGAGACGCCGTGCTGCAGGAAGCCGAGCCCGACGACGATGCGCAGGACGCTGAGCAATTGGGCTGACCAGGTGGCGGGAATCGGCATGGTGGCGTTCCTCTCTCGATCGTTTCGGTGCGCGATGTTTTCATGCGCGGCACGCGGCGTCAATCGGTGGCGGGGAAACGTCAGGTCGCCGGGTAGGCGATCGCCATCACTTCATATTCCTTCTCGCCGACAGGAAGCGTCACGCGGCGCATATCGCCAACCGCGGCGCCGCGCAGCGCGCGGGCGAGGGGGGCGCTCCAGCCGATCCGGCCGGTGCCGGCATCGGTTTCGTCGTCGCCGACCAATGTCAGCACGCGCTCGGCGTCATTCTCGTCGGCGATGGTGACGGTCGCGCCGAACCACACGCGTGTCCGGTCGGGTTGCGCGGCGGGATCGATCACCACGGCGGCCTTCATCCGCCTGGCGAGCCAGCCGAGCCGGCGGTCGATCTCGCGCAGGCGCTTGCGGCCATAGATATAGTCGCCATTTTCGGAGCGGTCGCCATTGCCGGCCGCCCAGGAGATCACCTCGACCAGCTTCGGGCGCTCATCGCCGAGCAGCGCGCCATATTCGCTGCTCAGCGCGGTATAGCCCGAGGGAGTGATGTAGTTGGGGCGATCCATGCTTCGCCAACCCTACCGTCTGGACGACCGGGCGACCAGATGTCAGCCCGGTATGTTCTTGCCCAGATACCAGCTCATCCGCGCCGAGCCGCTGGAGCGCGAGTGAGTCGGGTTCATGAGATCGTAGACGACCGCGTTCTCGAGCACGCGCTGGACGTAGTTCTTGGTCTCGTAGATCGGGATCGCCTCGATCCAGTCAACCATGTCGACACCCGGCATGCGCGGATCGCCATTGGCCTTGATCCATTTGTTCACATTGCCCGGGCCGGCATTATAGGCCGCCACGGCAAGCGGATAGCTACCGTACAGCCGGTACATGTGCTCGAAATAGGTCGAGCCGACCATGATGTTGTAATCGGTGTCGGTGGTCAGCGAGCTGGGATTATAGCCCAGCCCCATCTTGGTCGCGGTATCGCGCGCGGTTCCGGGCATGAGCTGCATCAGGCCGCGCGCGCCCGCATGGCTGATCGCGGCACGGTCGAACTGGCTTTCCTGCCGCGCGATCGCGTGGATCATCGTCCAGCTGTCCTGGCTGGAGGCGGGCACGCGGACATTGGGGAAACCGATCGTGCTGTATTCGCTGAGGCCATTCTGCAGCGCGCTGCGCCCGACCATCACGCCGAGATCGGGCCGGCCGAGGGTGCGAGAGAGCTCGGTCGCCAGCACATGATCGCTGTCGGTCTTGGCGTCGATCGCGATCTGGCGGACAAAGGCGGTCTGGTCCTCCCAATCGCCCGCGGTGCCGAGATACTGCGCCGCGCGCACCGTCTCGCGACTGTAAAAGGCCGCGCGTAGCTGCGGATCGACCGGTTTCATCAGCGGATCGCCCGGCGGAGACAGCGTCTGGCCGAGCCGCTCGGTCGCGAGCTGGCCGTAGAACAGGTCCCGGAAGCCTGCGGCGCGCGCATAATAGCCGTTCGCCTCGTCGCGGCGCCCGGCGGCCTCGGCGGCACGGCCGGCCCAGTACAGGCCCTTCGACTGAGTAGTCGGCGTCCGGGAGCCGCCGGCATAGCGCACGAACATGCCGATCGCGTCCGCGGGCCGCCCGAGCTGCTTGAGCGCGGTCTGGCCGGCGAGCCAGGTCAGGCTCGTATAATCGTCGCGTTCGCCATAGGGCCGGTCGCTGACGTCGATCCCGGCCGGATAGGCGTCGTCGACCTGCCGCGCGATATCGAAGGCAGTGGAATATTGCGCATCGGCCGCGGCACCGCGCGCATTGGTGAGCAGCACCTCGTACCATTTCTCGACGTCGGCGGGACGCGAGGCGAGCGTGCGACGTTGCGCGAGCAGGCTGCGCGCGCTCGGCACGGCGCTGTTGGTGCGGAACCAGGCGGCACGATCGGCGAGATAGCCGGGATCGCCCGCGCCGATCGATCCGGTCATTGAGGCGAGGTCGGCCGCGTTCGCGGCATTGGTGCGGAAGGCGAGCCGCGCCTCGAAAAAGGCGCGCTTGCCGGGGCTGACCAGCGCGAGCTGGCGTTGAGCGGACTGGATCGATCCCTGCCACAACAGCATGTCCATCCGCAGATCATGGTCGGACGGGCTGAGCGCGCTCGAGAAGCTGCCGATTAGCCTGGCTTCGTCGCTGACCGAGAGCGACCCCGACACCCAGGCCTTTTCCGCGGCGAGGTTCGCCTCGTCCCGCGCGCCGATTGCCGACAGCGCCTCGGCGAAACGGGTCTTGCCGGCACCGGTGAGCGGCGGGAAGCGGCGAAAATAGCTGACGACCGTGCTCGGCGACCAATTGCCTGCGGCTAGCGCATTCTCGGCGGTGCGCCGCACGCCCATCTCGCCGGGCCAGCCGGGATGGGCGAGCAGGAAGCGCGCATAATTCTCGAACGGATAAGTCGAAGTGTCCTGGAGCGATTTCCACTCGGCGATCGTCGAGGAGAGCGCGCTGTTGGCGGCGGCCGAGCCCTGCAACGCCTGCTGCGCCCGGCCCCAGCCAAGCTGATCCTGCGTGACGCCGGACGAAACGGCGAGGCCCGAAACACCGGCGAACAGGAGCCCCGATTTGATCAGAGACGCTATCATGTGGACAGGATATGGGAGCGGACCTTATTTGTCTCTGAACAATTTACGGAAATGCGACGGAATCACCGTCCCGCAGGAGCACATCAACCATGTTTTCGGGTTCGATCCCGGCGCTCGTCACGCCGTTCGAGGAAGACGGCGCTTTCGCCGAGAGCGTTTACCGCGATTTCATCGACTGGCAGATCGCCGAAGGGTCGTCGGCGCTGGTGCCGTGCGGCACGACCGGCGAGGCCGCGACGATGAGCGCGGAGGAGCATTTCCGGGTCGTCCGGGTCTGTGTCGAGCAGGCGGCTGGCCGGGTGCCGGTGATCGCCGGCGCCGGCTCCAACGACACGCGCGTCGCAATCGAGAACATCAAGGCCGCCAAGGAAGCGGGCGCCGATGCGGCGCTGATGGTCCCGCCTTATTACAACCGGCCGAACCAGGACGGCATTTACCGTCATTTCGAGGCGGTCGCGAACAGCTGCGACCTGCCGATCGTGCTGTACAACGTGCCCGGCCGTACCGTGACCGACATTGCGGTCGAAACGATGGGACGAATCGCCAGGGCTTTTCCCAGTGTCGTCGGCGTGAAGGACGCCACCGGCATCATCCAGCGCGTCTCGGCGCAGCGCGATGCGTGCGGCGCGGATTTCTGCCAGATCTCGGGCAATGACGACATGGCGCTCGCCTTCAATGCGACCGGGGGCAGGGGCTGCATCTCGGTGACGGCGAACGTGGCGCCGCGGCTCTGCGCCGAATTCCAGGCGGCATGCCAGGCCGGGGACTATGCCAAGGCGCTCGACTATCAGGACCGGCTGTTCGCGTTGCATGTGTCGTTGTTCACCGACGCCTCGCCGGGGCCGGTGAAGTACGCGATCAGCCGTGTCCGCAACGACTTCCCCAAAGCGCTCCGCCTGCCGATGACCTGGCCGAGCGACGCGAGCCAGCGCGCGGTCGATGCCGGGCTGATCAGGGCGGGGCTGCTCTAAGATTGCCTTGTTCAGCCTGAAACGGTCCCGTCACCGTTCGTTTCGAGCGAAGTCGAGACACATCATCGAACGCGGCGCAGGTTTCTCGACTTCGCTCGAAACGAACGGAGGGAGGGGTTCGAGCCAAGAAACCCCAGTTGCATCATCCAACGGCTGCCGACGAAATTTTCCCTGTTCCGGTCGAATAACAGGGAATTTTTTTGTTTTTCGTCTGTTTGAGCCGCATTTTCTCAAAAAATATTGAGCGACTACAACGCGCTGATGGCAAATTCCCTGTTCCGGGATAACAGGGAATTCGGTCGGGCAGAACAGGGAAAGGGCCTGCCCGGAACAGGGAATTTTCCTTCGCCGAACGGCCCGGGCAACCTCCAACAATATCCAGTCATAAGAATGAGCCGGAAAGGGCGCTGGCAGCACTCCATCCGTTGTCATGTTGCGACGATTTTTCACGATGTTGAATCAAGCCACGCTCAGCGACGATTGGTGCATTCCTGCAGCGTCGTCATCGCCTTCTTCGCGCCCGTCATGTCGAACACGCCGCCAAAGTCGACGGCATGGACGGCCACGCGCAGGGTCTTGACGCTGATGTCGGCCAGTTCCTCGCTGAAGCCGGCATCGGTCTCCATCCTCAGGCCGATCGCACCGCGCGCGTCAAAGCCGTTGGCCTCGCCGTTATGCACGGTCTTCCAGTCATCGAAGCTGTAGGTGATCGGATAGGTCTTGCCGGCGTCGGCCTTCGACCACGGCTTCACCGCCGCGAAATAGCCGATGCCCGAATCATTCTCGTCGATGCGAATGACGGTGTCGCCGAACCGGGTCGTCATCGCGCATTCGCCTATCCCGGTTTCCTCGACCTGCCAGTTCTCGACAATGGGCCAGTCGCGCGCGGGAGCGCCGGTCGCGAGGCATAGAAGTGTGGCGGCGCCGATCAGTTTCGGAGACATGAAGCCCTCCCAGCGCGACCCGGTAGGCGATTGTCGCAAAATCGCGTCCGGCCGGCAAGGCGGGAGGGGGCTCTACCGGCTGGAGGCGGCGAAGGTCGGCAGCTGCGGCGCGCCAGTCGCGGTCGCGCTGTAATCGATCACGCACATGTACCGGACGCGAGGATGCTCGCCGCAGCCGACCCCGGCGAAGCGATTGCCGGCGGCGAAGATCAGCGACCGGTGGCCCCGGCTCGGCACGCCGTCGTCGACGATCAACTGACGGACCACGTCATCCGGCCGATCATAGCCATAGGAGATGGTCTCGCTGACGAAGATGTCGCCGCCGCGGCGCTTCACCCGGTCGCCGGGCATCGCGCCGTCCGAGGAGCGATGGCCGTTATAGCCGGTCGCGCCCTGGTCCTCGGCGAGATCCTGTGCGGCAAGCGAGAGCAACCGGCCATTGGCGAGGGGCGGGAGCGGCGACTGGCGATCGAGAAAGGTGATCGCCTCGTCGACGGCATCGGTGCCTTCGCGCGTCAGCTCGCCCACCGGATCGCCGGGCAGCCGCACGACGCGGCCGTCGAAAAAGTCGCGGTAGCGGCGCAGCTCGTCGGCATAATCATGCGGGTGCGCGCGGACATAGTTGATTTCGGTGAGGACCGATTCCTCGACCGGCACGGGGATCGGCGCGGGCGGGGGCTCGGCGGCGGCGACCGACACCAGCATCCCCAGCGCCATGGCGCATCGACCGAAACCCGTCATCTGCAAGCCCCCCGGGCTCAGTCGCCGCGCGATTACGGCATATTTCAAGGTGTTACGCACTATAGCTTACAAGGACAAAAACGCAACCGGTTGATGGCGCGGAAACCTTGTTCGCCTGGACCGACGGGAAAGCCTATCCTGTGGTGCCTGGAAACCGGGAGGGCGTGATGCGGCTGACCTATGCGATCAAATATGTGGCGGATATGGAGCGCGCGGTTGTTTTTCACCGCGATATCCTTGGCCTGCCGCTCAGCTTCCAGTCGCCCTTCTGGAGCGAATTCGCGACCGGCGAGACGAAGCTCGCGCTTCACCCCGCGTCGGAGCGTAATCCGGCCGGAAGCGTCCAGCTCGGTTTCGGAACGGAGAATCTGGCCGGCTTGTACGATGCCCGCGAGGCCAATGGCCTGACGTTCACCATGCCGCCGACACCGCAGCACGGCGCGCTGATCGGCCGTTTCCTCGATTGCGAGGGCGCGGAATGCAGCATCGGCGAGGGACGCTGAGGCCTGGCCGAATCATCAAGGATTGCTGAACGCGATCGAAACCTGTTGGCAAAGCTTTGCTGGCAGACTCGGGTCGTCGCGGGAAAGTTCCGGTTCGTCGCAAAAATATTCTGGTGGCTCTGGTTGAAACCTTTCCGGCGCGTGCGCATTTTCAGTTCAAGTTCCTCGAACACGAAATGAAACAGGCCATGAAATCCGTCGTTCCCATCTTCCTCGCCCTGATCCCGCTGTTCGCGGTGGTCGGTGCCTGCGTAGCGGTGCCGTAACGTCGACAGTCCTTTGCCCGCGCCATTGCGGACAACAGAAAAGGGCCGCCCGGATCACTCCGGACGGCCCTTTTTCCATTCCAACCTGGCGGTGGTTCAGCCTTCGGCCGATTCTTCCGCTTCGGCTGCCGGCTCGGCCTGGACCTCGGCGGTCGCGCCCGGCTCGGCATTGGGATCATAGGCCTCGACAAAGCCCGCTTCGTCCTTCTCGAACATCGCGGACATGACATCGACGCCCTTCGCCTGCATCTCGGCCTCTTCAGGCGAGCGTGCGACGTTGACCTTGATCGTCACCGTAACCTCGGCGTGAAGGGCGACCTTCACGTCATAGACGCCGATCGCCTTGATCGGCTTGTTCAGCACGATCGCCGACTTCGGCACCTTGTGGCCTTCGGACTCGAGCAGCTCGAGCAGATCGCGAACCGCGACCGAACCGTAGAGCTGGCCGGTGTTCGACGACTGGCGGATCAGCGTCAGCGTGATGCCGTCGATCGTCTTGGCTTCGTTCTCGGCTTCACCGCGGCGTGCGGCGTTGTCGGCGACGATGCGCTCGCGGTTCTTCTCGAATACCTTGCGGTTGGCGTCGTTCGAGCGAAGCGCCTTCTTGTTCGGCAGGAGGAAGTTGCGGGCGAACCCGTCCTTCACCTTCACCACGTCGCCGATATTGCCGAGCTTCTCGACTCGTTCCAGCAGGATCACATCCATGGTCCGGCTCCTTACTTAACGATGTAGGGCAGCAGGCCCAGATGACGTGCGCGCTTGATCGCCTGGGCGAGCTCGCGCTGCTTCTTGCCGCTCACCGAGGTGATGCGGCTCGGGACGATCTTGCCACGCTCGGACACGAAGCCCTGCAGCAGCCGGACGTCCTTATAGTCTATCCGTGGGGCATCCTTGGCGGAGAAGGGGCAGCTCTTGCGGCGGCGGAAAAATGGGCGTGCCATATTCTATATGCTCCTTATTCGCCGTCGAAGTCGCGACGGGGGCGGTCGCCCCGGTCACCACGGTCCGGACGGTCGCCACGGCCTTCACGATCGCCGCGACGCTCGCGATCACGATCGCTCTTGCGCATCATCACCGACGGACCCTCTTCGAGGCCGTCGACCTTAACGGTCATGTAGCGGATGATGTCCTCGTTGATCTGCGTCTGGCGCTCGAGCTCGGCGACCACGCCGGCGGGCGCGTCGATTTCGAGCATCACATAATGCGCCTTGCGGTTCTTCGCGATCTTGTAGGCGAGGCTGCGCAGGCCCCAGGACTCGGTCTTCACGACCTTGCCCTTGTTGTCCTCGATGATCTTGGTGGCGGTTTCCGCCAGCGTGTCCACCTGCGCCTGTGCCAGATCCTGGCGCGCAAGGAACACATGCTCGTACAGAGCCATGCTTCTTTCTCTTCTCTTGGCCGATCGCTGACGTGCGCACCATGCGCGACGCCCCTCCGGCTATCGTCTGAATATAACGGGGCGGAAAGCTGGCGCTCTCCATCCCGAAGCGGCGTCCCTTAGCGAAATCCGGGCGAAAGGCAAGCCTCTGGAACCGGCGCCGCGCCGGACGACAACGAAACGGCGGGGCATTGCTGCCCCGCCGCTCGGTAGGTTGGCGTTGTGCTTCCGGCTTACCGGAGCGCGCCCGCCAGGATGGCAGCGATCACGCCGCTCGAGATGCCGACCAGCAGCGCGTCATTGCCCGACTGGACATAATGATAGCCGCGGGGCGGGGCCTTCAGGTGACGGCCGCGATAATCGTTGACCACGCGGTAGTTGCGGGCCTGGCGATAGTCGAAGCGCTCGCCCCGGCGCCAGCTGTTGCGGTATTGCGGCCGGCTGTTGCGAACGTCGTGGTTGACGATCACGGTCCGGCCCGGCTGCTGACGGACGACCGTCGTGTGGCGCGACTGCTGGGGCTGATACTGCGCGGCCGAAGCGGCGGTGGCGGCCAGCGGGCTTGCGACCATTGAAGCGGCGATCGCGGTCAGGATGAACTTCTTCATGATACTCACTCCTCGGTTTCGTTACGGCGCCTCGTTCGGCGTCCAGACCTATCTAGGATATGGTTGTCGCAGGCCCGTGCCGGCACAGGGGCGAAATGGTCGCGGAGTGTCGCAACGCTTGTCCGAAACTGAACATGGGTTCAGAAAAGCCCGGAAAACGGGGAGTTCGTGCCGACGGGACCTGCTTCCTTCCGCTTTGTTGCGGCTATGCGGGCCGGTACCGGCTGACGGCCGATACCATCGCGACGATCCGCTGCGAGGGCGAGGACATCATTGGCACCGAATCGGCTGAAACCTTGCGCGCGCGGCGCGGGGTTTCTACTGCGCCGGCTCAACAGGAGAGGTTCATGCGCGCATTCATTTTCCCGGGGCAGGGCAGCCAGGCCGTCGGCATGGGCCGGGCATTGGCCGAGGCGAGCCCGATCGCCCGCGCGGTGTTCGAGGAAGTCGACGAGGCGCTGGGCCAGCATCTCTTCAAGCTGATGAGCGAGGGCCCCGAGGACCAGCTCCAGCTCACCGAGAATGCTCAGCCGGCGATCATGGCCAACGCGATCGCGACGCTTCGGGTGCTGGAGAAAGAGGGCGGCGTTCGCCTGGCCGACAAGGCCGATTATGTCGCGGGCCATTCGCTCGGCGAATATAGCGCGCTCTGTGCCGCCGGCGCGCTCGACCTGGCGACGACGGCGTTGCTGCTCAAGCATCGCGGCCTGGCGATGCAGGCCGCGGTGCCGGTCGGCGAGGGCGCGATGGCGGTGTTGCTCGGTGCGGACCTGGAAAAGGCGCGGATCATCGCCAATGCGGCGGCCGAGGGCGAGGTGTGCACCGTCGCCAACGACAATGATCCGTCGCAGGTGGTGATCTCCGGCGCGCGCGGCGCGATCGAGCGCGCGGTGGCCATCGCCAAGGAATATGGCGCCAAGCGCGCGATGCTGCTGGCGGTCTCCGCACCCTTTCACTGTCCGCTGATGCAGCCCGCTGCCGATGCGATGGAAAAGGCGCTGGCCGAGGCGCGGATCGATTCGCCGCTGGTGCCCGTGTTCGCCAACGTCACGGCGACGGCGGTCGGCGATGTCGATACCATCCGCCGGCTGCTGGTCGAGCAAGTCACGGGCATGGTGCGCTGGCGCGAATCGGTGCTGGCGATGGCGGAGACGGGCGTCGAGCGCTTCGTCGAATTCGGCGGCAAGGTGCTGGGCCCGATGGTCAAGCGGATCGCGCCCGATGTCGAGGCGACGAGCGTGATCACGATGGACGATATCGAGGCGCTGGCGAAGAGCCTTTAGGGTGAGCCGATGATTCTCTCCCATCGGCACCGCCTCGTCTTCATCAAGGGGCGAAAGATCGGTGGAACGAGTCTGGAGATCGCGCTCGAGTCCTTCTGCGGGCCCAGGGACATCGTGACGCCGATTACCCAGATCGACGACCTCGCGCGCGTCGATCGGGGCGGAGGCCCGCGCAACTATGCGCGCTATTGGTGGCAGGAGGCGCGCTATCTCCGCCGTCTCAGGCGCTCCTCGCCATCCGCTGCATCCGCCGTGAAGATTCCAGCGCAGCGATTCCACAACCACATGTCGCTTGCCGAGGTGGAAGAGAAAGCGAAGGTCGGCGCGGACTACCGCATCTTCTTCATCGAACGATCACCCTATGCGAAGATATTGTCCTTCGCGAACATGAAGCGGGACTTCGCTGCCTATGCCGCCGGTGGTTCGCTCTCACGCGAGCCATCCGATCTCGGTCGCGCCGTCGATCGGTGCATCGAAGACGGCACGATCGGCCTTGTCAGGAACATCGACCTGTATCGCAACGCAAAAGGGGAAATCGTCGGTGAGGCCTGGCGTTTCCACGCCCTGGACGAGCATTGGCGGAGTCTCTGCGAGGAACTGAACGTCGATTGGGCCCCCCTTCCGCACGCAAAGCAAGGGATAACCGCGGATTCCCTTGATCCGCGCGATTGGCTTAGGGCAGACCAGATCGCCATCATCAACGAGATGATGGCGGATGAATTCACGGCTTTCGGTTATCCGATGCTCGCCTGACGGGCATGTGATGCCGGCCTTTTGACGATGATGACAGGAGTATCCATGTTCGACCTGACAGGCATGACCGCGCTGGTGACGGGCGCTTCCGGCGGGATCGGCTCGGCGATCGCGCAGGCGCTGGCGGGGCAGGGCGCCCGGCTGGCAGTTTCCGGATCCAATGCGGCCAAACTCGAGGCGTTCAGCGCGAGCCTGGGCGGCGATCATGTCGCGCTGCCCTGCGATCTCTCGGACGGGGCCGCGGTCGACGCGCTCGTCCCGAGCGCGGTCGCGGCGCTCGGCAAGCTCGACATCGTCGTCAACAATGCCGGCGTCACCCGCGACAATCTCGTCATGCGGATGAAGGATGAGGAATGGGACCAGGTGATCCGGGTCAATCTGGAGGCCGCCTTCCGCCTCGCCCGCGCCGCCGCGCGGCCGATGATGAAGGCGCGCTTCGGCCGCATCATCTCGATCACCTCGGGAGTGGGCACGACGGGCAATCCGGGCCAGGCCAATTACGCCGCGTCCAAGGCGGGGCTGGTCGGCATGTCCAAGGCGCTGGCGCAGGAGCTGGCGAGCCGCGGCATCACGGTGAACTGCGTCGCACCGGGCTTCATCACCTCGCCGATGACCGAAGCGCTGCCCGAGGCGCAGAAGGAAGCGCTCAATGCGCGGATCCCGGCAGGTCATATGGGCGAGGGCGGCGATATCGGTGCGGCGGTGGTCTATCTCGCCAGCCGCGAGGCCGGCTATGTCACCGGGCAGACTTTGCACGTCAACGGCGGCATGGCGATGATCTGATCCGGCTGCTAGGCCGGGGCATCGACCTTCACGCTCGACAACCGGGAGAATTTGCAGATGCGTGTTTTGCTTGCGACGTCGCTTGCCGCGACGGCCTTGATCGGCGTCCACGTGGATGCGAAAACCGACCTGCCGCCGCACGCCTGCATCGTTCAGAGGACCGACCGGCTGTCGCGGCCGGAACTGCTGGAGCTGGTGAAGGGCGGTTTTGCGCCGACCACCAATGACGGCAAGGCGACCATGAGGGCCGTGGGCGAGGTAATAACCTCCTGCGTCACGAAATATGGCTGGGGGAAAGCGAAGCAGGACATCGCGATCCGCTATTTCTCCGCCAGGCTGCTTCATGACGATGCCATCGTCCAGGGCGGCAAATTCGCCATCACCGATGCGATGATGACGGCCTATGTCGCCTCGCTCGATGCGGGCATGCGGGCCTCCTACGCCAAGGGGCAGGTGACGCCTGAAATGAATCGCGCGGCGTTCGCGCATCTGCAGACCGCCAGCATCGCGCTGGAGGGGCGGTCGGCCGAGGAGATCCAGGCGATCGGCCGGGCACTGAATTCGGGTGTGTATGCGATCATCGTCGAACAGGAATCGATAAAGGCTTACGCGGGTTCCTGACGCCGCGCCCTCTTGCAAGGGCACCAAGCGCGTTCTACGTGCGTTCAGGAAATGAAACCCCCAGCGATAGAGGGACGATAACAATGAGCGAGACCGCAGACCGCGTTAAGAAGATCGTCGTCGAGCATCTCGGCGTCGAAGCCGACAAGGTCACCGAGGACGCGAGCTTCATCGACGATCTGGGCGCGGACAGCCTCGATATCGTCGAGCTGGTGATGGCGTTCGAAGAGGAATTCGAAGTCGAGATTCCCGACGATGCCGCCGAGAAGATCACGACCGTCAAGGACGCGATCACCTTCATCGACGAGCATAAGGACTGACCTGCGGATGGCGCCCAGGCGCCCCGCCTCGCCCGTTTCGGGCAGGACTGCATGACCGGCTCCCCGTCCCAGGGCAACCAACAGGGGCGGGGAGCCGTTCCTATTTGACGAACAAGAAACGGAGATGGCCATGCGCCGTGTTGTCGTAACCGGGCTCGGGCTAGTGACGCCGCTGGGCGCCGATGTGGAAACCGCCTGGGCGAACATCCTCGCCTCCAAATCGGGCGCGGCCACGATCACGCGTTTCGATGCGACCGATTATGCGTGCCGCATCGCGTGCGAGGTGAAGCCGGCCGACCATGAATATGGCTTCGATCCGGGCAAGCGCGTCGATCACAAGGTGCAGCGCCAGGTCGATCCGTTCATCATCTACGGCATCGATGCCGCCGGCCAGGCGCTCGAGGATGCCGGCCTGACCGACATGACCGAGGAGGAACGCTTCCGCGCCGGCTGCTCGATCGGCTCGGGCATTGGCGGCCTGCCGGGCATCGCCAGCGAATCGATCGTGCTCCACGAAAAGGGACCACGCCGCGTTTCGCCGCATTTCGTCCATGGCCGCCTGATCAATTTGATCACCGGCCAGGTGCAGATCAAATATGGCCTGATGGGCCCGAACCACGCGGTCGTCACCGCCTGCTCGACCGGCGCGCATTCGATCGGCGACGCCGCGCGGATGATCGCGATGGACGATGCTGACGTAATGCTGGCGGGTGGCGCCGAAAGCACGATTTGCCCGATCGGCATTGCCGGTTTCGCGGCCGCGCGCGCGCTCAATACCAGCTTC
>NZ_JAQGLC010000006.1 GCF_028293085.1 Sphingomonas bacterium | reverse complement strand
AGCGCCACCGCCGGCCTGGCCCGGGCCCCGGACCATGAGGTGAGTCGTCGCATGGTCGTAGACGGCCTTCACATAGGCGTCTTCGCCACCGCTGTTGGTGGCCCATTTCTTGTCTTCGCTATCGAGGAAGACGACGACGAAGCCCTGCACTTCCGCGAGGTTCGCCCAACCGGAACTCTTGGCGAACTGGTCCACGGTCTCGCCGTCATCATGCAATACATAGACGACGAAATTGAACCCGTCCGGCCGGTATTTGGAGGAGATGTAGTAGGAATAGCTCCGGTCGCGACCGCCTACGCTCACCATGTTCCTGCTGAGCGGCGAAGGCGCTTCCGCTGCCGCCTGGAGCGGACGAGCGGACGCCATGGGCGATGCCAGCGTCAGGGCCAGTCCCAGGCCGACCGCGAGGCTCAGCGGCGCAGCGAGCAATCGGGCACGGTTGCCGATTCCGTGCCCTGTGCCTCGCGACGTTCCGCCCGCAAAGCTCTTGCTCGATACCTTCACCGCCGTCTCCTTCGTCTAAATATATTTTGGCTGTTGCCGCCCGTGCCGTCGGCGCGTGTCGCGCCAACGGCACCGATCAGCGTTCGCAGAACGAGTTCTGGCCGTCGGCATCCGCCGTGCAGCGATATTTTTCCGAGCGGGTTGTCGCGAGCCAACGCACCCGTCCGTCGACTTTCTCGACCGCGGAAATGTTGACGCTTTCCCAGGCCAGATTGCCGATCGCCAGGCTGGTCGCCTGCTGCAGTATCTCGGTCGGCGTTGGCTTGTGAGCCCGAAGCTCGGCCAGGGGATCGCTTGTGGTCTGACACGCCGCAAGCACGAACAGCGCGCAAAGGGGCAGATATCGGGTGGTACGGTATCTCATGATCTTCTCCGAAAGGTCGCCCAAACGTCAGGGATACGGGAGGGGTGCGACACCCCCCCGATTGGGCGCCCCATTGGCGTTCCCGGCAGGCGCCCCATTCGCGTTCCCATTGGGCGCCCCATAGCCGTCCCCGGCGGGCGCCCCATCGGCGGTACCATTGGGGCCCCCGGCGCCCCGCCCATCGCGATCATTCTCTTCGCGGTCATATTCGACCGACTCCCAGTCGGGCCTGCGGTACCAGATCTTCTCGGTGGTCCACGGCTTGATGAAGGCCTTGGGGTCGGTCACCGTGATCTCGTCCACGAGCGTCTTGGAATTCCTGAGATAGAAGCGCTCGGTGATCCGGAGCTCGTCGCTGTGCGGGCCGCCACCGGGGAGGCGCGCATCGTCGCGAATGCAGCAGGTGTCGACGATCAGCTCGCCATTCACCCAGCGCCCGGTCGAATGGCCCATCGAGCTCGGCAAGGTGTCCTCGCTGTGCACGCGCCCGTCGGTGTAGATCCGCCGGGGCTGCTTGTTCTCGGACATGATCGTCACCTGCATGGGGCTGATCTGGATATCCATCGGGAAGAGCATGCTCATCCAGCCGGGCATCGAATTGAATGCCGACCCGCGCGGCCCCGGCGGGCCGTTTTTCGCGCGTTCCCTGTATTCGTCATTATAGGCCGGCACCTGCGGCTGACCGACCGGGATGCGGTTGTCCCAGACATTGTCGCCGTCGCGTTCCCAGATGCCGTTCCAGTCGGGCAGGCTATGCGCCGCCGGGAGCACGCGCTTGTCGTTCGGGTAATGCGCGGTCTGCGCCGATGCGGCACCCGCGACCAGAAGCGCGGCACCGGCGGCAGCGCCGATCAGCGCGCCGGCCAGAGCCTTGCGGTTGGAATCCTTCAAGCTGTCCTCCCTGCGGGTAAGTCGTCGCGAGCACCGCCTGGGGCGATGCCGCGTATCTGGATTAGTTGGGCGTGATGCCGGAGCTGATCGTCTTGCCGTTCGCAAAGGTCGCCATCAGGAACGCGCCGCCATTCTGCCCGGTCTTCAGCGGGTAGATCACGAGGGTGATCTTATCACCGACCTTGAACGTGGTGCGGCCCCAGCCCCGACGGACGAGCGTGTTCACGCTCGCGCCTTCGATGCTGTATTCGACGTCGTGGCCGTTCTCCTGGACGATGACCTGCAGCCAGCTGTGGGGATTGGTGAACTGCCAGTCCTTCACCGTGCCCTTGAGCGTCACCTGCCGCGTCTTGTCGAACTGCGCGAACGAGTGATGCGCCAATGCCGGCTCCGACAGGACGCCCGCGCCGACCGCAGCACCAGCCACCAGCAGGGGGATGACCCTCCGCCAAGCTGCGCTCGCCATTCCTCTCGAATTCCTGTTCGTCATTCTCTCCACCGTCTCTGTCTGTTTGGACAATTCAGTCGAAGCCAGAAATTGCGACTTCGCCAGCAATGCTAGGCAATCTCGATAGTGTAGAATAAACTAGCGTGGAAGATATTTATTAATACCGAAGGTCATGTACGAAGTTATCAAGTATGAGACCTTTGCTATAATTTGATACAATTCGACACATTTACTCCGCTTGTTTCGCAAGCGTAGATACTTTGAGCTAAATTTGCCATCTCCCGATGTTCACTTTTCCCGCTTTGCGAATGGTGCTAGCCTGAACTCACGAGAGTCCTTGAGGACCGGGCAAGAATCCAGGCGATGATACGGAAGAGGATATGGCGACGGGTACAGCTCAGCAGCCGGACGAGGACGCCGTGTCGGCGCCGGTCGTAGGACACCAGCAGACTCTGCTGATCGTCGATGACGATCGCGAGATTCGCACGCTCGTCGCCGAGCAGCTCCGCAAGGCCGGCTATGCGGTGGTAACGGCCTCGGACGGCCCGACGATGATGGCGGCACTCGACGCGAACGCGATCGACCTGATCATCCTCGATCTGACATTGCCCGGCGAGGACGGCCTTTCGCTATGTCGCGAGACCCGTAGCCGCCGCAATATTCCGATCATCATGTTGACCGCACGCGGCGAGCCGATCGATCGCGTGATCGGGCTGGAGGTGGGCGCGGACGACTATATATCCAAGCCGTTCGACCCGCGCGAGCTGACCGCCCGGGTCCGCAGCGTGATCCGCCGGGCCTATCACCCGCTCAGACCGCAGGAGCCCCCGCCCCCCAAGCGCGCGCTCTTTCGCGACTGGACACTGGATTTCGAGAATCGCCGCCTGATCAAGGGCGGGGACCGCGTCGTCCTGCTGTCGAGCAGCGAGTACAGCCTGCTGAAGTTCCTGCTGGAGAATGCGAACGAAGTCCTCACGCGCGAACAGATCCTGACGCTGACCATGGGGCTCGACGAAGTAGCCGATCACGCGTCCAGCGCCGCGCAGCGGATCGCCGATCTCCAGATCAGCCGGCTGCGGCAGAAGCTCAACGATAACGCCCGCGCCTCGGATCTGATCATGACGGTGCGTGGACAGGGATATGTCCTGGCGGCGGCAGTTACCTTCGAATGAAGCTGCGCGGCTATTTCGGCACCATGGCGGGGCGCCTGTTCGTGCTCTTGCTGGTCGGCGTTATCGGGTCGGCGACCCTGGCGCTGGCCATGGCCGATGCACGGCGAACCACCGACCTGCATCGCCTCCGGCTCGATCGGGTCGTGGATCGCCTCGCCGATTTCATTTCCCTCGCCGATCGTTCGTCGGAACCGCTGCGCGCCGAGCTCCTGGCAAATGGCGTCACCGGAATTCGCGAAGCCAGTGGCAACGAGCAGATACTTCGCGCCGACCCCGAAATCGTCGCCGGAGTCGAGGCGCGGATGAAGCAGGTCGTCCGGGCGGCACAGGCAACGCCGAGCTCCTGTTTCAGCCGTTTGCCCACCACCCCGGTGCTCGACCAGTTCGACTGTTGGGTCGTCACGACACGCCTGACGGACGGCAGATTGCTCAAGCTGCAGGTGCGCGGCCATGTGCAGGGCGAATCCTATTGGGTGAACCCGGCGTTCATGCTGATCCTCGCGGCCGGCCTCGCCGCGCTCGCCTTTCTCGCCGCGCGCATGGCGGCCGCGCCGCTTGGCGATCTGGCCCGCGCGGCGCAGGCGCTCGGGCGGGATCTCGAGCGTAATCCGCTCCCCGAACACGGGCCGCGCGAGGTTCGCGAAGCCGCGCGGGCGTTCAACACGATGCAGGCGACGCTGCGAACCTATGTGGTCGAACGCACCCAGCTGCTCGCGTCGATCACCCACGATCTGCAGACGCCGATGACCCGCCTGCGGCTCCGGCTCGAAAAAGTGCAGGACGCGGCGCTCCGCAGCCGCCTGATCGATGATCTCGGCACGATGCAGGCGCTGATCCGCGAGGGCCTGGACTATGCCCGCAGCGTGCAGACGAAGGAGCCCTTCGTCAGCCTCGCGCTCGATCAGCTGCTAGAGATCGTGGTGGATGACGCCGCCGTGTCGGGAAAGCCGGTGGAGCTTGTCCGGACCTGCGGATGCGATGTCGAGGTACGGCCGCGTGCGCTGCAACGGTGCCTCGCCAACCTTATCGACAATGCCCTGAAATATGGCGGCTCGGCCGAGGTGTCGGCCGACTGGGTCGGAAACGATGTGGAGATCCGGATTCGCGATCATGGACCGGGCATCCCGCCCGAGAAGCTCGGCGCCGTGTTCGAGCCCTTTGTCCGACTCGAGACGTCGGCGGTGACGGCCGCCGAAGGAATCGGTCTCGGCCTGACCATCGCGAAGGCGTTGGCCGAGAGGAACGACGCCGGGCTGGAGTTGCGCAACCATCCGGCGGGTGGCGTCGAGGCGTGTCTCAGGCTGCGTCGCGGCATCGCCCCGAATCCGGAGTCGCACCGATATGCCGATCCCGGCGAAAGTCGTGCGGAAGCCACTTATCTGGGGCCGAAGCCGCCGGCGGCATCAGCCGATCCCAGCCTGTCCGATCTGTAGAGAGCGGCCTTTGTGTCCAGTCTCCTGATCGATCGCGCCAGGCGATGGCGGAAATGGTGGCCGGTCCCGGCCGCGATGGCAGCCCTCATCGCCTTTGCGTTCGTGACCATCAGCAGGGAGCGGGTGCAGGCCGGGATATTGCGGGCCGATCCCGATGCCATCCTGGCCGATGCGACGCTGCGTCCGCTCGCCCTTCGGTGGGGCGCGGAGGTTTTCGCGTCGCATTGCGCGGCGTGCCACGGCGCCGGGGGCGCGGGTGATTCGACGGTCGGCGCGCCGAATCTCACCGATGCGGATTTTCTCTATGGACAGGGCCGGGCAACGGAGATCGAGCAGATCGTCCGGCACGGCATCCGGTCACGCGATCCGCGCGGTTTCAGCCTCGCCTCGATGCCCGCTTATGCCACGGTACGGCCGGACCTCACCGAGCCCCTGCCGCCCTTGACGCCGCGGGAGATCGAGGAGGTGACGCAATATGTCCTCGCCTTTTCGGGCCATGCGACGGATCCGGCCCCGGCATCTCGCGGCGGTGTGCTGTTCGGCGCCAAGGCCGGGTGCTGGGATTGCCACAGCGAGGATGCCCGCGGCGATTCCGCGATCGGGGCGCCCGATCTGGCCGACGGTTCCTGGCTCTACGGCGACGGCTCGCACGATTCGATACGTCGTTCGATCGCCTATGGGCGCGCGGGCATGAGCCCGGCCTTCAAGGACCTGCTGAGCGCCGCGCAGATCCGCGACGTCTCGATCTTCGTCGCATCGCTCGCTCCCCCGCCTTCCGCGGCTCCCCCTCATCGAGGAAAATGAAGTGGCCAGCCAATATCCTATCTGGTCGTTTGCGCGCGCCGGAGCGCGCCGGTCCCTTATCCTGTGCGCGACCGGCGCGATCGTCGGACTGCTGATCGCAGGCTTCGGCCTGTTCACCGCGCAGGGTACCCGCACCGCCCGGGTGCCGCCCGAGGACGCCGCGCTGGTGAACGGCGTCCCCATATTGATGGCGGATTTCATCGCTCAGTTGCAGGCGCTCTACGGCGTCTCGCTCAGTCAGGCGAAACCCGAGCAGAAGAAGAAGGTGCTCGACGACATGATCCGCGAGGAACTCTATGTTCAGCGCGGCGTCGATATCGGGCTCACCAACGACGATATCGACGTGCGGACGGCTTTGGTCGCGGCGACCGAAGCGCAGGTGGCCTCCGATGCGATGACGTCGGTTCCGACCGAGCAGGAACTGCGCGACTGGTATCGGAATCACCGGGGCCGATACGCCAGCGAAGGCACGCTGGAGCTCGCGGAACTGGTCGTTCCCGCCACGCGCGCCGCGCAGGCCGATCGGCTGGTTCAACAGCTCCGCTCGGGCGCGAGTCCCACCTCTTTGGGCCTGTCCAGCTCGGGACGGGTCGACGATGGCGAGGAATTCTATTTCGCCGCGAAAGCGCATCTGGGGAATGCGGTGTTCGCGGTGGCGCGCGGCCTGGAGGATGGGGCTGTTTCACCACCGATCCGCCTGGCCGACGGCATGCGCATTCTCGTGATGAAGCATAACGGCAAGCCGGTGGCGGTGAGCTTCGAGGTGGCGCGCGACAAGGTCGCCGCCGATTTCCTGCGCGACAAGGCGGATCGACTGCAGGTCGGCAATGAACGCTTCCTGCGCAAACGCGCCGACGTCCGTTTCGCGCGGGGCTTGCCATGACGAGGTTCTGGGCAGCGGTCTTCGCGCTTTTCGCCACCTTCATCGCCGCTCCCGCCGCCGCCCATACCCGAAGCGAATCCCATTCGAGCTGGCTCGTGGATGGAAGCTCGGTTCATCTGAGCTTCTCGGTCGCCGATATCGAGGCCCGCAGGATCACGAAGGACGGCAGGCCGCCCAACGGGCGCGAGCTGATTGCCTATCTCGCGCCATTGGTCGGCGCGAGCGCCGGCGGGGCAGCGTGCACCCCCGCGGCTCCGCCCCATGTCATGGCGGCGGCGACGGGCTATCAACGCGTGGAGTTCAGCTTCGCCTGCCCGTCGAAGGACGATATCGTCCTGCGCTCGGCTGCCTTTTTCGACCTGGTCCCGACGCATATGAACCTGGCCCAGATCCAGGGGGCGAACGGCGACTTTGTCGAGCAGGTGTTGACGACCGACCACCGCGAAGTCGCGATGGGGGCCGAGGGAGCGACGCTCGAGGGCGCCGGCTTCCTGACCTTCATCGGCATGGGCATCATGCACATCTTCACCGGGATCGACCATATGTCCTTCCTGGTCGGCCTGGTCCTGATCTCGCGAAAATTGCGCGATCTGGCGTTCGTCGTGACCGGCTTCACGCTCGGTCACAGCCTGACGCTCGCGCTGGCGGTCACCGGGGTCATCCGTCCGCACGCCGAGTTCATCGATGCGCTGGTCGCGCTCACCATTGCCCTGATCGGCGCGGAGAATATCGCGGTGGCGACAGGCCGCGCGACCCTGGTCGCGCTCTGGACCGGTGGCGCCCTGCTCGCGATGACCGCCCTCAGACTGGCCGGAATCGGGCTCCTGCCCCCGATGCTCCTGTTCGGCGCCGCCTTGTTCGCCAGCAATTATCTGATGGTATCCGGGCACCTGCGGGATGCGGGTCGCGTTCGTCTGGTGGTGACATTGGTGTTCGGCCTGATCCATGGCTTCGGATTCGCCGCGGACCTGCTCGAAAGCCAGATACCCGCCACCCGACTGGCCGAGCTGCTGGTCGGCTTCAATCTGGGCGTGGAAATCGGGCAGCTGACCATCGTGCTGCTGTTGTCGCTCGCCACCTATCTGCTCGTACGGGCGAAGCTTGCGCTTCCTCGTCCGATCGTCGTCGATGTTGCAGCCTCCGCGCTCGTGGGGATCGGCGTCTACTGGTTCGTCGGCCGCAGTTTCATCTAGGGTCGGATGGCCGTAGTCCGAGTTCATGGGCTGGCTGATCGACGATAGGTTGCTGGTTGTTCAGCTCCTCGCGAAGAGGAGCGCACCCTGGAAGGCGATCTCGCGCTAGCCAGGGGAAATTTGAGGGATGGACGTCAACATGTGTGAACCAGAATGGCCGCAACCGCATCGCGAGCGGATGATCGTTCCGGCACCTGTCGGCATTCGCGGCACGGACATTCCCAGTCCGGAGGCGGAATGCCTCAGTCGCCTGGACGAAACGCACGTCATGATGATGGGCGACAATCCGGCATTGCCGCGAATGCCCGCAAAACCGCGGCTGGCGGATTTCTTCAGGCACCGTCTCCAGGGCATCACCGGCAGGCACCTGCTTATCAGCGCGGCGCGCGCGATGGAGGCCGGTCTCGACGAGAAGGTGGTCATCGCGTGCCTTCTCCACGACATCTCCAATGGCTGCCTGATACGAACCGATCACGGTTACTGGGGGGCGCAGATGATCGCGCCCTATGTGGACGAGGAGATCGCCTGGGCCGTGCAATATCATCAGCCGCTGCGGTATTTCGCCGACGAGACGGTCGGGTACGCCTATCCGGAAAGCTATGTGAAGTTTTTTGGGGCTGACTATGAACCGCCTGCCTATATCAGGAAGGATGCGGAATATGCGCGGAACCACCGCTGGTACATGACCTCGCGCCTGGTCACGCTCTACGACATCTATTTTTTCGACGACACGCCCGCACCGGATCCGGAATGCTTCACCGACGTGATCGGCCGCCATTTCCGGGAGCCCGAGGAGGGATTGGGATTCGACGGCTCGCCGACCGCTCATATGTGGCGGACGATGATCTGGCCGAACAACTTCCTCTGACTTCGGCCGCGATCGGCTCGCGCCGTATCGCGTCGCCGGGGCGATCACGACGATCTCCGATATTGCCCGGATTGACCCGGCCGGCCTTCACACGCGGCTCCCCTATTCCTGCTCAGCGCCCACATGATCGGAATCGTCAGCTAGAGGGCCGCGGCGTGGAGGCGGCGCCACCCCGGGTTGATGCCGCACCCGCAATTGATCGATCTCGGCCTGACGCTCTTTCAGGTAGAATTCGCGCCGCGCCACATAAGGATCATCCGAAGCGCGCGCGGCCTGCATCTGCTCGTCGAATGCGGCGTGGTGATCGAGCGCGTTCACCACGCCGGTCGGAACTGTATAGGTCAGGCGATTGAACGGGCTGCCGATCGCCAGCGGCAGCAGCAACCGATCGAGGACGAACCCCGCAAGATCGCGCGGAGTCGATGGCCCCAGCAGCGGCAGAAACAAATAGGGCCCCGGCTTCAACCCGTAATAGCCCATTGTATCGGCGAAACCATTGGCACGGTGCCGCAGCTTGAACGGGCGGCGCTTCGCGATGTCAAAGAGCCCCGCCGCGCCGAGCGTCGAATTGATCGCGAAGCGACCGAGAGTCTCGGCGGACTTTCCAACCTTGAACTGCAGCAGAAAGTTCAGGGCTATGCCCGGCTCACGCAAATTGGAAAGGACGTTGCTGACACCATTCTGAATCGGCTCGGGAACCACATGGGCATAGGCACGCGAAGCTGGGTCCAACACCGCTCGATCAAATCCGTCGGTAATGGCGAACGCCTTGGCGTTGACCCTTTCCAGGGGGTCTTCGGGCCTGGGCATCCGCGCCTTGACGATGATGTCCTGCTGATCGGACGCCGACGATTCCGTCGGCCCATCCGGCCGCGTCGCCCTTTGCTGGTCCGGTACGTCGCGGGAAGCCTCAGGCGTCACTGACGTTTGCTCGATGCCGGTGCCTGCGTCCGCCGATCTCTGGGTCGTCAGCTCAGCATTGGACAGGCCGGACGGCGGCTGAACTGCCAACAGCATCACCTGCAGGACCATCAAACTCACAGGACGCTCGATCGGTTCTGCGTGGCCGCCAGGCGGAAAGGCGATCCAGGCAGCGTCCGGCTGTGCAATGAATTCATGGGAGGAAACCAGGCGGCACGTCAGTTGCTCCTGCGTTGATATCGACGCTAGGACGCCACCGACCGCGATCGCCTCAGTTGTCCGTCGCCAAGGCGAGGTGCCACGCCTGCGGCGGCAGACCTGCCGCCGTTTCGTTTGCGGGACTGGCCGCGCAGGTTGACCGGGTCGGCCTTTGGCGGCGAATCAGGCCCCGCGAAAGCGCGTGGAGGCGGCCCGCAGCCGCGCTGTTACGAAGCGGGGCCGCCGCCTCGTACCATCCGAGCGCCGATCCCATGGCAGCATTCAGAGCATGCGCTGCAACGTCCGGTCGCGAAGGATGAGAGCATGGTAGAGCGCTCCGGCGACATGCAGCGCGATGACCACCAGGAAAATGATGGCGGTCGTGCTGTGAATGTCCCCCATCTGCCTGCCCAGCGGCGAGCCCTTGGCGACCAGCGGCGGGAGCGACACTATACTGAACAGCTTGACCGTCCACCCTCGCGCAGCGGCGTTGGCCCAGCCCATGAGCGGCAGCACGATCAGCAACGCATACAGCAAAAAATGTGTGGCTCGCGAAACCAGCTTCAGCACGGGCGGAAGGCCCTCCGGCGCAGCGGGCGCATGGTGTGTCAGGCGCCAGGCAAGGCGGGCCAGGACGACGAAGAGGATTGCTGCGCCTACCGAGAGGTGCCACCCGATCAGGTCGATCGGCCTGGTATCCCTGGTCACGTCGGGCATCGTCCAGGCAAGGGCGAATTGGACGATGACGAGTATCACGATCGCCCAATGAAAGACCTTGGCGACGGGCGTGTAGCTGTCGGTTGGCATTTGCCGCTGCGGGATCATTTTCGTTTCCTCAATTGTCGTGGGCCGCGGACGAGGCAGCGACTGCAGCTGGCGAAAGGCCGGGTCAGGCGGATACCGGACGAAAACCGCAGTGCGCCGCGCAAGTTCCGCCTCATTCTGCCACGGCGACCGAAAGCATCTTGGACGCCTGGAGATTCTGGTGGCAAGGGTTGCCGCCATGGGCTTGAACGCACTCCAGCCGAACGAGTCCGGGCTAAAACTCCTCTACCAGGAGCATCGGCAATCCTTGTTCCGCTTCCTCGTCGCGCGGTGCGGGGACGCCGCCGATGCGGAGGATATTCTGCAAAACCTGTGGCTCCGGCTCGACGCCTTGCAGGCCGCCCCGATCGCCAATGGCCGTTCCTATCTTTTCCGCATGGCGCAGAATCTCGTGCTCGATCGCCTGCGGGAACGGCACCGCCGCGAGCTGCGCGATCGTGAATGGACCATGGCCACCTTCGAAAGCGACGCAGGCGCGACCGACGTGATCGATCAACAGGGCAGTGCCGAGGCGAACCTGATCAAGGGGGAAGACCTTGCCCGCCTCGCCCGTGCGATCGCCGAACTGCCACCTGGAGCCGCCCGCGCGTTCAGGCTCCACAAGCTAGACGGCTTGTCACACGGCGATGTCGCGGCGCAGCTCGGGATAAGCCGCAGCGGTGTCGAGAAGCACATTGCGGTGGCGATGGCGCATTTGCGACGCTCGATGGGGGACGACTGAGGTGGGAGGGCGCGCGCGGCGTCTTTGCTGCACAACAGGGACGATCGCGGGCGGGGGATGCCGGCGAGAGGTGGCAACGACATGAGTGACACGATCATCGACGAGGCCGCTCGGTGGCAGGCAGCGCAGGACAGCGACGCCATGGACTGGGACGCCTTCACGCTTTGGCTCGAGGCGGATCCGCGGCATCGTGCCGCTTTCGACTCCCTTGCGCTGCTCGACGACAAGGTCATGGCGCAGCGCGAACAGATCGTGGCGCTACTGCCGACTGCCCCGGAACCGGCCGAGCCTCGCCGATATTGGCGGGCTGCCAGCCTTGCCGCAGGTGGCGCGATCGCCGCTGCTGTCGCGCTCGCGATCGCCCTGCCTCATCCCGGTGCCGTTCCGACAAAACTCGCGACATACCGGACCGGGGCCGGTGAAACGCGCGAGGTCGCCCTGCGTGACGGGTCGCGTATCGAGCTCGCTCCCTCGAGCATGATGACCATCGAAAACGATCGGCAATCGCAACTGACGGTCGCCGGCAGCGCCTATTTCGACGTGCCGCACCGTCCCGGCCGCGATCTGACCATCCTGGCGGGCGGACTGACCATTCACGATGTGGGAACGCGATTTGCCGTCGACGCGGGCGTCGACAGCGCGCGCGTCGCCGTAGCGGAGGGAGCGCTCGAGATCAGTTCGCCGCGCATCGCAAAAACCGTGAAACTTGTCTCGGGGCAGAATTTCCTCGCGAGCAATTCCCTTGGTCTCATGCAACGCGGCGCGCAGCGACCTGAGACCGTCGCAAGCTGGCGCCGCGGCGAACTGGTTTACGACGGCGCGCCGCTGGCGCTGGTCGCGGGTGATGTCGCCCGCTATGCAGGGAAGGCCGTGACGGTCGACCCGGCCATCGCGAACCGTCGTTTCTCTGGGGTGCTGACGATCGGTGATGGAACGGGCTTGGTCGGTACACTGGCCGCGATCATGGCGCTCGATGCGCGGCCGATGGGTAACGGCGTTCGCCTGGAGCCTGCTCGCAAGCCTTAGTCTGGCGAGTCCCGCGTCCGCGCGGGACGACCGTCATATCGCCATCGACGTTGCTGCCGGCCCGCTGAGCCAGAGCCTCGCTTCGCTCGCACGGCAGGCGGGTATCTCGATCGGTGGCGCCGAGCCCCTCGCACAGGAACGGGCAGCGGCAGTCCGCGGCACCATGTCCGTTCGCGAGGCCCTCGACCGCCTCCTGCGCAGCGCCTCGCTACGCGCGATACAGGTCGCGCCGATGGTCTACCGTCTCGAGCGCAGGCCGCGCGCCTCGCGCGCGCCGCACGCTCGGCCGGTCCCGGAGTCGCCGGCGGCGGTGAACGATATCGTCGTGACGGCCACCAAAGAGGGCGCCGCACTGCGCGATGTCGCGCAACCCCTGACCCTGCTCGATTCCGATGACATCGCCAGGCTGGGCGACGCCGTCGACACGGCAACACTGGCGGGCAGCATCACCGGACTCTCGGTGACCAATCTCGGCCCTGGTCGCAACCGACTGTTCGTACGCGGTGTCGCCGACAGCCCGTTTGACGGGTTCGGCCAGTCCAGCGTCAGCGTACAGATCGACGACGCGCGCGCGACCTATGATGCGCCCGATCCCGATCTGCGCCTCATCGACATGGCGCAGGTTGAGTTGCTCAAGGGCCCGCAAGGCCCGCTTTACGGTTCCGGTGCGCTGGGCGGGGTGTTCAGGCTGGTACCCGCCAAGCCTGCGCTCGACCGTGTCGACGGCTGGGCACAGCTTGGGGTGGAATCGGTCGATCATGGCGGCATCGCCGGATCCGCCGAAGTCGTGGCGAACGTACCGCTCCTCCCTGATCGGATCGGCCTGCGTGCGGTCGCCTACCGCATCGGCCAGTCCGGCTGGATCGACGACAGCGGCGGCGCGAGCGATGTCAATCACGGCCAGACCACCGGCGGGCGGATCGCGATCCGCGCGAGGATCGGCGCCGACTGGATGGTCGACCTGTCGGGACTCACCCAGCTTTCGTCGATCGCCGACAGCCAATATGTGACGGGCTCCCGGACCCTGCAACGCGCGGCGCAAATGGCCGAACCGCAGGATACCGATTTCTCGCTCTTCGATGTCGCGGCAACCGGGCGGATCGGGTCGTTGACACTCACCGGCAGCACCAGCCTGGCACGACAGCAATTGCAGGCGACCTATGATGCCAGCCAGGCTGCGACGCTTCTGGGAGCGAGCGCACCCGCGCGCTATTTCGATAATCGCCAATATCAGGTGCTGAACAGCGAAGCGCGCATCGGATCCGCGCCAGGGCAGATTTCGTGGATCGCCGGCATATCGCTGCTGAACGCGACCACCGAAGCGACGGGGACGATTACCGACCCTTCAGGGTCGCGCGCGATTCTGCAATTTCAGCGGCGTATCACCGAAATCGCGGCTTATGGCGAAGTCAGCTTGCGGCTCAACAACAGGCTTCGCGCCAGTGCCGGCGGTCGCCTGCTCCGATCGGCGATCGATGACGAGCGGCAAGAGCAAGGCACCGCCGCAGGCGTGTCGCGCGCGACGGTCAGGGTCAGTCCCAGCGCTACGCTCAGCTGGCAGCCGGGCAATCGCCTGATCATGTTCGCGCGCTATGCGAGCGCCTCTCGCCCTGGTGGCGTCGATTCCAGTGGCCAAACCACGACCGGCAATTCAACCTACGAGGCCGACGAACTTCAGTCCTACGATCTCGGCCTTCGCTTGTCGGCGCCGAGCCACGCGCTGGCGCTGGAGGCGAATGTCTTCCATTCAAGCTGGCAACATGTGCAGGCGGATTATCTCGACACCAATGGCCTGATCACGACCCGCAATGCCGGCAATGCCAAGAATAGCGGGATTGATATTTCGCTGTCCGGCTCTCCATCGCGTGATTGGACGATACGCCTGGGCGGCTTGCTGCAACATGCGCGGCTCGATGCCGCTGCCGGCGTCGGCCTGCCCGAAGACCGTCGTTTACCGGTGGTACCCGATCTGGCGGGCCATCTCGACGTGGCGCGTACGTTCGACGCCAGGGGATGGCGTTTTCGTTTCGGAGCGCGTGCTACCTATACGGGCGATGCCCGGCTGAGCTTCGATCCGGGCCTCGACCGCAAGACCGACGAGGTCGTGCTCGTCGCGACATCCCTTATCGCGGAGCGTTTCGGCTGGCGCTGGCGGGTCGGCGTCGACAATATGCTGGGCAGCCGGGCGGACACCTTCGCGTTTGGCAACCCCTTCTCGATCCAGAACAGCGATCAGCGCACACCGGTCAAGCCGCGCACCGTATCGCTGTCGCTGCGGCGGAGCTGGTAAAAAAAAAGCGCGTCATCGAACTGGGGTGCTTGGCCTCGATCGGAGTCTTGGCGGTATCAACGCCGAGGAAGTCGAATGCCGGATACTGCCGTTCGCAGATTCATCGCCGATCGCTACCAGGCCGTCCACGGTGCCATGCCGGCGACGGATTACCCATTCTATCTGATGGTCGCCGGCGAACGCGGCCCATGCGCGACTCTGGGCTATCGCCCCGCCGGCGAAAGCCGATTGTTTCTCGAACAATATCTCGACGATCCGATCGAACAGGTGCTCGGCGCTCGCCTGGGTCGGGTGATCGAACGGCAGAGCGTCGTTGAACTGGGCGACCATGCCTCGATCAGTCCCGCCGCGACGATCGCTCTGTGGCGTCGTGCCGCCGGCGAGCTCATCGGTCAGGCCGAGTTCGCCGTCGCGGTGCTGACAGCGCCTTTGCGGGCCATGCTTCGCCGGCTCGATATGTCGATCCTGGAGCTGGCACCGGCGTCTGCGGATCGGCTCGGCGGAAGCGCACGGGACTGGGGGCAATATTACGCATCGGATCCGGTGCTGTGTGCCGGGGATATTGCGGCGGCAAAGCTGGACTTCGCGCGGGCGACGACGGGGCGGAGACCCCAACCATGAAACCGGTCATCGCGGCTATCGCGCGGCATGCGCGGGACAAGATCGAGGCGCGGGCGATCGACGACGGAGCGGGATCGATCCTGAGCTGGCGCGGCATTGCCGATATGCTGCCGTCCATCGCGGCCGATGTCGCGACGATAGGCGATGTCTCAAGACCGGTGGCGATCCGTACCGACTATGGCGCCCCGCGGTGCCTGCTCGACCTGGCCCTGCTCGAGGCGGGCATGATGAGCGTCGCCATCCCGGCCTTCTTCTCCCCGGAACAGATATCGCTGACGCTCGAGGCTGCCGGATGCGAGGCCTTTGTCACGGGCGTCACACTGGATCATTCGGGCACGCCGCGCCTCGAGCTCAGCGTCGAGCGCATGGTGCGACCTGCAGTGTCGTTGCCCGATGCGACCTCCATCATCAGCTTTACCTCCGGCTCGACGGGGAACCCCAAGGGTATCTGCCTTTCCGCCGACCATCTGGGGGGCGTGGCGAATGCGGTCGTTTCCTGTCTCGGGATCGAACATGCCGGCCGTCACCTGCCGTTGCTCCCGCCCGGCATATTGCTCGAAAGCGTTGCCGGCTTCTACGCCACCATGATTGCCGGCGGGACCTATGTGGCGCTGCCGCAAGAGGCGGTGGGCCTTGGCGATCCGTTCCGGCCGGATTTTGTCCGGATGGCGCGCGCGATCGAGGCGCACGCGATCACGTCGATCATCCTCGTCCCGGAATATCTCGCCGGGCTGGTACGGGCGATGGAAACAACCGGACGTCGCCTGCCGGGACTCACGCTGGTGGCGGTCGGGGGAGCGCGGATCGCCTCCGAAGTCCTCGATCGCGCCGCCGCGTTGGGACTGCCGGTGCGCCAGGGCTATGGCCTGACCGAATGCGGCTCCGTCGTTGCTTTGGAACAAGGCAATGAAGCCTCTCGTGGCAGTGTCGGGAAGAGCATCGGTCTCAATCGCATCACGCTGGCGCCGGACGGCGAGATCCTGATCGACGGCCCGAAGTTCCTGGGCATGATCGGCGCTGCACACGACGCTGGCGCGCTCCGAACGGGCGACATCGGGCGGATCGATGACGACGGGTTGCTCTGGATCGAAGGTCGCAAGTCAAGCCTGATCGTAACCAGCTTCGGGCGCAACATCTCGCCTGAATGGGTCGAAGGCGCTCTGCTGGCACGACCCGAAATCCTGCAGGCCATGGTCCGCGGGGACGGCCGGCCGGAACTCGACGCGCTGCTCGTTCCCGCAACGCCCGATGCGGATATCGGCGCGGCGATCCGCGCCGTGAACGCCTTGCTGCCGGCCTATGCCCGTGTCGCCCGGTGGCAGGTGGTTCCCCCGTTCACGCCGGGAGCAGGGCTGTTGACGGGTAATGGCAGGCTGAAACGCTCCGCCATAGCCGCGCGCTATCCGGAGGTCTCCGATGTCATGCCGTTCTTCGATCGCCTCGTCGCCGAATCCCGCGAGGCTCAGGCGCGCTTTGCCATGGTGCCGCAATTGCAGGCCGGGCTGAGCGGGCGCGTCAGTCGCGCCGACTACATCGCCTATCTCTCGCAGGCCTATCATCACGTCCGCCATACGGTGCCGTTGATGCAGGAAGCGCGGAGCCGGCTCGCGGCGCGGCCCTATCTGGTCGATGCGCTGGACGAATATATCGCTGAAGAAACCGGGCATGAGCACTGGATCCTCGACGATATCGACGCGGCCGGCGGCGATGGCGCCGCCGTCGCCGCGAGCGAGCCGGGGCCAGCGACCGCCGCCATGGTCGATCACGCCTACCGTGTCATTCGCGACGGTAATCCGGCCGCATTCTTCGGCATGGTCTATGTTCTGGAAGGGACGAGCATCGCCATGGCGAGCCATGGTGCCGAAGCGGTGCGTGCGCAGCTTGGTTTGCCACCCGAGGCCTTTCGCTACCTCACCTCGCACGGTGCGCTCGATCAGGAGCATATGACGTTTTTCGAGGCGCTGATGAATCGCGTCGATGATCCCGGCGATCGGGCCGCGATCACCGCCATGGCGAACGACATGTTCGGGCTGTTCGGCGCCCTGTTCGCGGCATTCGAACTGGAGGGGCTCCGTGCTGCAGCTTGACGGCAAGGCGGTCGTCCTGACGGGTGCTGCCGGAGGCATCGGATCGCTGGTCGCCGCCCGGATGCAGGCCGACGGCGCGCATATATTGGGCATCGATCGGGTGCCATGTCCCGCCTGTAACGAGCACATCGTCGCCGATCTCGCAGATCCCCAGGAGCTCGCCTGGCTCAGCGAGCAGTTGACGGTCCGGCGGATCGACATTCTCGTCAACGTCGCCGGCCTGCAATATTTCGGCGCTTTCGAGGATCAGCCGGCAAGCGCGCTGCGCGCAGGCTTTATCGTCAATCTGGTCGCGCCGGCAACGCTCATTTCGGCCGTGCTGCCGGCGATGCGCGCGCGCAGGTCCGGTCAGATCGTCAATATCGGATCGGTAATGGGTTCGGTGAACTATCCTTTCTTCGCCGCCTATTCGAGTGCGAAAGCCGGCCTGCGCGGGTTGAGCGAAGCCCTGCGACGCGAGGTCACGGCTGATGGCCTGACGGTCACCTATGTCGCTCCACGCGCGGTGCGCACTGCCTTCAACAACGCCGCCGTGAACGCGTTCATGGTCGCCACCGGCATGACGGCGGACGACCCTGCGGTCGTGGCCGATCGGATCGTCAAGGCGATCGTCGAGCGACGCAAGGACGTCTCCATCGGCGCTCGCGAGGCCTTCTTCATGCGTCTCAACGCGCTTCTCCCGCGCCTCGTCGATGCCGGGCTCGCCGGCCAGGTCGCGAAAGCGCGACGCCTTTTCCCATCATGATCCGGAGATGACGATGCCTTCCTTCCGAGTGATCCGCCTCGCGACCGCCTTGCTCGCCGGTATTGCGCTCCACGGCGCGGCGAACGCGAGCAACAACCCTGCGATGGATGCGCAGGTCGCGAAGATCGACAGCGTCTGGCAGCATATCCGCTATCAGGTCGCAGATCGCGACGAGCAATACCGGCAACTTGATGTGCTGGCCCAACAGGCCGCCCAGGTCGTCGCCCGCTTTCCCGGTCGTGCCGAGCCGCTGCTTTGGCAGGGCATCGTGACCAGCGAGGAGGCCGCGCGCGCAAGCGTTTTCCGGCAGCTCGGCCTGGCCACCGCTGCGCGCGATATCCTGGAAAAAGCGCGCGCGATCGATCCCAACGTCGCCGATGGCGGAATCAAGATGAGCCTCGGCGTTCTTTATTACCGCGTACCTGGTTTCCCGATCGGCTTCGGCAGCACCGCCAAGGCTCGCGCCTTGCTGCAGGCCGCCATCGCGCAGGACCCCCGGGGACTCGACAACAACTTCTTCTATGCCGACTTTCTGAACTCGGAGGGCCATCCGGCCGACGCGAAAGTGTATCTCCTGCGCGGTCTGCAAGCGCCGACCAACAGCGCGCGTCCGGTCTGGGACGCCGGACGCCGCGCCGAGGCACGCGCGCTCCTTGCCAAGATCGAGGCCAAGCTCCGGCATGCCTAGGGCCGTGTCGTTCACCCTGGCAATCGGAAGGCAGCTCGCGCATCCACGCGGGTTGGGCGGATGGCTCACCGGTCAGGTGATGCGCGTCGCCAATCGCCGCCCGACCGCGCTGGCCATCGACGCCCTCGCGGTGGAGCCCGGCACGAGGGTGCTCGATCTGGGCTGCGGTCCGGGCGATGCGCTCGGCTTGCTGGCGCGCCGCGCTGGCCCGGGCGTGGTGCACGGCATGGATCATTCGCTCGCAATGCTGGCACAGGCGAGCGCACGAAACGCGAAAGGGATACGCGACGGCGTCATCATCCTAACGCAGGGCAGTTTCGAGGCATTGCCCTATGCCAGTGCAAGCTTCGACCGGGTCATGGCATCGAACGTGATCTATTTCTGGCGGGAACCCGAAGTGGTGATGCGCGAGATTCTTCGCGTTCTGAAACCGGGCGGACGGCTTGCGGTGTACGCGACGGATGGCGCCGACATGGCGCACTGGCCCATCGCAAAAAAGGGTACGCACATCCTCTACGATCGAAAAGCGCTTGAACACATGCTCGGGGCCAGCCTGGGAGGCCGCGGCGTCCGGATCGATCGCGTGGCCATCGGGTTCGGTATCCACGGCCTGGTCGCGACGGTCGATCGGCCGGCCCGATGAGACTGCCCGCGAAATTCTGGCTGTATGTGGCGCTGGGCCTGGCCCGGATCCTTTTGTCATTGTTCAGTTTGCCCTTCACGCGCGCCCGCACCAATTCCCGCGGTCCCCGCAATCGTGGAACGGCGTATCTGGTCCCGAGGAGCGACGGTACGGTTCGATTCTGAATCGCGCGGAGTCGGGCGGCGAGCTCGACATCCAGGGGCTGTCGAGGTCGCGAGGGGCGCCGAGATGACCGCACGAAAAAGTGCCATCGCGACCGCGATCTGCTTCCAGCCCCCGGCACGGAAATGCTCGATCGCGGCGGATGCTCGAGGGCTGATACCTGCTTATGGGTTGCTGTCAGCGCGGCTGAGCTATGCACGACTCAGGTCAACCTGGGTGCGGCACGTGACGCAGATGTAGCGGCATCATTAAGCTTTGGTCATCTTTCCCTGAGCGGAGACGCGCCGGACCATTACCGATTTGTCATGAAGCACACGCCGCCCGGTAAGCTGCTACCGCCCATGATGATGATTATGAAAAGTAAAAAGCTCCGGATGATTGTGGGATCGCGCGCGACGGCGGCCATATCGGTCTTAGCCGGGGTCGCGCTGATCGCTGCCTTCATCCTCACCGATCGCGATTTCGGCCCTGAATTCCCCTCCGAGAGGACGGAAGCGACCGCGATCGACCTCGATGCCGCGCTCGGCGCGACGGTCGAGCCGCTCGACCGCGTTACGGCCGAGAATTTGGGCATTCCCTCGCGGGACAAGGGGCTCGTGATCACCAGTCTCGGCGAAAACGGTCCAGCCGCGCAGGCGGGGATCAGGTCCGGCGACGTGATCGAGCGGATCGGCGGAATTGCGGTCGGATCGCCGGGCGAGGCGGTGGAAGTGCTGAAGCACCCACGCACGCCCGACATAGCCCTTACCCTCAACCGCCGCGGTCATTATACTATCGTGCACCTGCCGATCCGCGTGTTGCCCGGGCGCGTCTTGACAGAGCAAGGAGGCGAGCGATGACCAAGAAAATCCTGGTTGTCGAGGACGACGCGACGACGGCGGACTATGTCACGAAAGGCCTGGTCGAGAACGGCTATGTCGTCGACCGGGCGGCCGATGGCCGAGAGGGTCTGTTTCACGCTCTGACCGGGGACTATGCCGCAGTGATCCTCGATCGGATGCTGCCGGGCATGGACGGCCTGGCCGTGCTCGGCGCCATCCGCTCGGCGAGCATCGGGACCCCCGTCATCATTCTCTCCGCGGTCGGATCGACCAACGAGCGGGTGAAGGGGCTCAAGGCCGGTTCCGACGATTATCTGGTCAAGCCGTTCTCCTTTTCCGAGCTGCTCGCGCGGCTTGAAGCGCTGCAGAGGCGCGGCGCGGCCAATGCTGAGGCCGTCGTCACCGCCCTGACCTGCGGGGAGCTCAGAATGGACCTGCTCACGCATCGGGTCGAGCGGGCGGGAGCGCGCATAGACCTCCAGCCGCAGGAGTTCAGACTGTTGGAGTTCCTGCTCCGCAACCAGGGCCATGTGGTCACCCGCACGATGCTGCTGGAAGAGGTCTGGGACTATCATTTCGATCCGGGCACGAACGTCATCGACGTCCATATCAGCCGCCTGCGGAAGAAGATCGACGAGGCGGGGCGGGAGCCGTTGCTCCATACGGTGCGCGGTGTCGGCTACATGCTGAGCGAAGCCGCTTGAGACGCTTCGGCAGGACCTGGCTGGAGCATTCCACGACCGTACGTTTGGTGCTGCTCTATCTGGCGCTAAGCATGGTCGGCACCGTGCCGGTCCTTGTCTTCATCTATCAGCAGACCGATCGCATCGCGGGGAGGAACTATCAATCCACGGTCGACGACCGTCAGGCCATCCTGCTGGGCGAATATCGCACCGGCGGGCTGGCCGAGCTTGCCGAGGGGGTGCGCGAACGCGCGACGAGCGGCGTGCTGGCGCATGGCATTCTGCTGCTGGCCGACCATGACGGCCGCAAGATCGCCGGCAATATCGAAGCCTGGCCCCCCTCCCTTCGGACACCGACCGACTGGCGGGAAATGCTGCTCTACCGGGACGGACACGCCGTACCGGAACGCTTCGGGCTGTCGACCACCCGCCTGCCAACGGGAGAGCATCTGCTGATCGGGGTCGTCATCGACGATCGCGCGCCGATGCGGGAAGCGCTTTTGATTGCCCTGGTCGGCGCCCTGCTCCTCGCCATCCCGATCGGCCTGGCCGGGGGCTCGATCATGGTTCGCTTCATGAATCGACGGGTGCAGGGGATCGGCGAAGTCGCAGCACGCATCGCGGCGGGGGATCTCGGCAATCGCGTCGAAACGCTCGGCACAAAGGACCCGTTCGACCGGCTGGGGACGTCCCTCAATGCCATGCTGGCGCGCATCGAGGCGCTGGTGGAGGAACTCCGTCTCGTAACCGACGCCCTCGCCCACGATCTTCGCTCGCCCCTCATGCGCATGCGGGCGTGGATCGAAAAGGCCGGCGACGCCTCTTCCGGCAAATCGCGGCGGCCGGCCATCGACGCGATCTCACGCGAGATCGACGGCATGTTGCGCATGCTCGCCGGCTCGCTCGAGATCAGCCGCACCGAAGCAGGCATGGGACGCGAGGACTTCACACCCTTCGACCTCGGTGCGCTGACCCGCGACCTGTGCGAAATGTATCAGCCTCTTGCCGAGGAGAGCGGGGTTTCGATCGCGGTGGAGAAACCGCGCGACATGACGTTCTTCGGCAACCGCGAACTGATCGGGCAGGCGGTTTCGAACCTGATCGACAATGCGCTCAAATATGCTTCGAGCGGCGGAAGCATCCGGATCGGCGTGGACGAGAGCGACTCGTCGGTCTCTTTCTGGGTCGCGGATCGGGGCGCCGGGATTCCCGCGAACCGGCGCGAAGAGTCGATGCGCAAATATCGCCGCCTGGATGAGGCGCGGGCCACCGAGGGCAGCGGCCTCGGCCTGGCTTTGGTGCGAGCCGTGGCGAGGCTGCATGAGGGCGAACTCATCCTGGAGGACAACCGCCCCGGCCTGCGCGCGGTGATCAGCCTTCCTTCCGCGCACCGATTCCGTTGAGCCGGAAGGTGCGGTCGCCAGGCCACGCAGGACCCGCGATTGGCTCGTTCGGCGTATCGAGCCCGGCGGCATCCGCAGCGACGAGGCCGAGGGCGGAGAGATCGAGGCCGGCATAGCCGTGCTCGATGCCGGCAATCAGCCGGTCGCGGACGACATCCAGGGTCGGCATCGGCACGGCGACCGCTTCCGCCTCGGCGAGCGCCAGCTTGATGTCCTTGAGTCCGAGCGGGAAGGTGAAACCGCCCGGGGCATAATGCTGCGCCGCGATCTTTTCGCCGTAGAGGCTGACCGCCCGGCCTGCGAACATCGTCTGGGTCAGAATGGAGAGCAGCTGCGCGGGGTCGGACCCGCGCTTGCGCGCGAGCGCCATCACTTCTCCCAGGATCTCGGCGGTTGCCCCGGACATGGCGTTGCTCGCCAGCTTGACGAAATTCGCGCCCCCCGGGTCGGCTCCGATGACGAAGGTCCTCTGGCCGAGACAATCGAACAAGGGCCGGCAGCGCTCGATGTCCGCGGCGGCGCCGGCGGCGAGGACAAAGAGCTGGCGTGCCCGGGCAGCATCGGGATTGCCGAGCACTGGCGCCGCGACATAGCCCTGGCTTCGCCGGCCATGCTCGGCGGCGAGTTCGCCCGCGCAATGCGGGCTGATCGTGCTCATCGAAAGATGGATGGCGCCCGGGGCCAGGCCCGCAGCCAGCCCCGGCTCCTTGCCGCCGAACACCACCTCCCGGACCGCCTTGTCGTCGGGCAGCATGGTGACGACGATGTCGCAATCGAGGATCGGATTCATCCCGGTTACGCCCTGGATGCCGAGGCGGGCGAGCGCTTCGACCTGTTCCGGCCTGCGCACGAATCCGACGATCGGGTAGCCCGCCGCGACCAGATTGGACGCCATGGTAGCGCCCATTCGGCCGAGGCCGACAAAACCGATCCCGGGTTTCTGCGTTGACATCGTCTGATCTCCTCGTTGTCTCAATTTCAATGCTCGGAAAAGGGTAGCGCGAGCGTGCAGTCGGGCCCGCCGCGGGCGACGGACCCGATCGTCCTTCCGGTCAGCGATGGCCCGAACCTTCATGCTGGCCCGTGCCGTCATGTCCGTCGAAGCCGCCGCGCGGGAACATCGAGCCCTGCAGGCCCCACTGCCCGACGGGACCCCACAAATTCCACTCCAGGTGCCGGAAGCGGTAGGCGCTGGCCGCATCGGCGTTCTGCTGTGCGATCGTCCGGTCCTGCGACAGCTTCTGATACGCCTGGTACTGGACGTCGTTACCCAGATAGAGGCAGGAACAGCCGGTGGGATCGGCATAGACATAGGTGAAGCTGTCGCCGTTCGGCTGCGCGATCACCCGCCGCCGCGGCAGCTTGGCAATATCCGCCTGGCGCTCGGCGGTGTTCGCCGGCACGGCCTGGAAACCGGCGGCGGAAAGCATCTGCTCGGTGGATGTCGGAGCGTGGCCGGAGACCGCCGCATAGGCGGCAAGTGGCATGGTGCCAACGATGGCGGCGGCGACCAGGGCGGTCCGCAGCGGAGGGAAAGCGGGACGGAACATTGAACGTCTCCTTCAGGATTGGCCGCAAGGTTGCGGGCCTGCCCGCTCTAGGCGGAGGATGCTTCCGGCGCGGTGGCCGGCGCCTTACAATCCGGTAATCGGATCGCCGCGCGAGACAGGCGCCGCCGCGACGCGGGTGCCAACACCGGTCTCGGCGATGCGCACCCGATCGCGACCATGGCCTCGCGGCTCATCACGAGGCTCGTCGCGGGCGTCTGTGGATGATCCGGTACATGCTCGGGAATCTCGCTGGCTCGAAGGTCGCCTGATGCATGGCCCATGCGGGATGACGCCGGGTTGGCCGCGACATGAACAGTTGGTCATATTTTCGCATCGCGCCCGAGCGGCGGCGTGCGGTGCCAACCGGCGCGGATGCCCGCTGCGACATTACCGAAGTTTCACGCGCCCCCCACGCGCTCGTCAGCCTCTTGCCCGGATAAGAGCTGCCGGGCCGCCTACCCGATAGGAGTTTTCCGAGGCCGCCCACGTCGTGGAGAGCCGTCATGAGGATGAGTGCAACCGCTCCAGGGGCCTTCGCGCCAGCCCCCGCGCCGCGCCACCGCGTTGGTCAGGCGGCGGCCATCGCTGCCGCGTTGCTGCTTGCCGCTTGCGGCGAGAGCAAGGCCGCGAACCCGTCGAGTGGCGGAACGGAAGCCACCATCCCTGTCGGCTATGTCGTCGTTCAGCCGACCAGCGTTCCGATCGAGGAGGATCTGCCGGCCAGGATCTCCGCCTATCAGATCTCCGAAGTCCGGCCGCAGGTTTCGGGCCTGATCCACCGACGGCTGTTCACCGAAGGCTCGATCGTCCGGCAGGGGCAGACCCTGTATCAGATCGACCCGAGCCTCTACCAGGCGTCGGTAGCCCAGGCGGCTGCCAATCTTCAGAGCGCGCACGCCAGCGCCGAGGCGGCCGACACGCTTGCCACGCGCTACCAGCCGCTCGCCGAAATCGAAGCGGTGGCGAAGCAGGACTATACCAACGCGCTTTCCCAGGCGCGGCAGGCGAACGCGGCGATTGCGCAGAACGCCGCGATGCTGCGGACCGCGCGGATCAACCTTCGCTTCACGCGCGTCCCGGCGCCGATCACCGGCCGGATCGGCCTGTCGAGCGTCACGCAGGGCGCGCTGGTCACGGCCGACCAGGCCGGATCGCTGGCAACCATCACTCAACTCGACCCGATCAACGTGGACATCCAGCAATCCGCGGCCGACCTGCTCGCGCTGCGCCGGTCGCTGGCGCAAGGCGGGGCAGCGCCCACCACCGCCCAGGTGCGGCTGCTGCTGCCCGATGGGAGCGACTATGGCGCCACGGGCACCGTCCAGTTCAGCGACGTCATCGTCGACCCGCAAACGGGCGCAGTGGCGGTGCGCGCGCGCTTTCCCAATCCGCAAAGCATCCTGCTGCCGGGAATGTTCGTGAAGGCGCGCTTCGCCCAGGCCATCGACACCACGGCCTATCTTGTGCCGCAACAGGCGGTGTCGCGCGATCCGAGAGGCAATGCGACCCTGTGGGTGGTCGGCCCGGGCAACACCGCGGTTCCGCGCACCGTCGTCACCGGCACGACGCAGGGGGCATATTGGGTCGTGACCCAGGGCATTGCTCCGGGCGAGAAAGTGATCGTCCAGGGCATTGCGAACCTTCGCGCCGGTGCTTCGATCAGGCCGGTGCCGGCGGCGACCCCGCAGCGCATCCAGGGCCAGCCCGCAAGCACCGCCCCAAGCCGCGCGGGGCAGTAAACACATGTCGCGCATCTTCATAGATCGCCCGATCTTCGCCTGGGTGATCGCGATCATCATCATGCTGATCGGATTCGGGTGCATCACCATGATGCCGACGGCCCAATATCCGGACGTCGCTCCGACGCAGGTCAACATAAGCGCCACCTATCCCGGCGCATCGGCGGAGACCGTCCAGAACAGCGTCACCCAGATCATCGAGCAGCAGCTGATCGGCATCGACGGCATGCTCTATTTCACGTCCACCTCGAGCTCGCAGGGGCAGGTCACGATCTCGGCGACCTTCTCCAAGGGTACCAACCCGGACGTCGCCCAGATGCAGGTTCAGAACGCCGTGCAGGGAGGAATCTCGCGGCTGCCGAACCAGGTCCAGCAGCAGGGCCTGACCGTCACCAAGTCGAACCCGGATCTCCTGCTGGTGGTCGCCCTTTATGACGAACGCGACCGGATGACGAACTTCGACGTCGCCGACTGGCTCACCAGCAACCTGCAGGATCAGCTCGGCCGCATACCTGGCGTGGGTTCCACCGGCGTGTTCGGCGGCGCCTATGCGATGCGGATCTGGCTCGATCCGGACAAGTTGCGGTCCTATTCGCTGATGCCGAGCGACGTCATCAACGCAATTGCCGCCCAGAATACCCAGGTCGCGGCGGGCGAGGTCGGCGGGCAGCCCCAACCGGCCACGCAGAGGCTGGACGCGATCGTCACGGCCCAGTCGATGATGCAGACGCCCGATCAGTTCCGCAACATCATCGTCAAGTCCGACGCGTCCGGCGCGCGGGTGCTGCTCAGCGACGTCGCCCGCGTCGAGCTGGGCGCCAACAATTACAATATGGTTGCCCGCGCCAACGGCCATCCGGGAGCCGGTATCAGCATCTCGCTTGCGCCCGGCGCCGACGCTCTGGCGACCGCCAACCTGGTCAAGCAGAAGGTGGATCAGATCTCCAGGAGCTTTCCCGCGGGCCTTGGTTACACTTATACCAACGACACGACCGCCTTCATCAAGCTGTCCGTCACCGAGGTCGTGAAGACGCTGTTCGAGGCGATGGTGCTGGTCGTCATCGTGATGTTCGTCTTCCTCCAGAGCTGGCGAGCGACCCTGATTCCGGCGATCGCCATCCCGGTCGTGCTGCTCGGCACCTTCGGCCTGCTTTACATGCTGGGTTTCTCGATCAACACCATGACTCTGTTCGGTCTGGTCCTGGCGATCGGGCTGCTGGTCGACGACGCGATCGTCGTCGTCGAGAATGTCGAGCGGCTGCTCGCGGAAAATCCCGACCTCACGCCCCGCGAAGCGACAATCCAGTCGATGGGCCAGATCCAGGTGGCGCTGGTGGCGATCGCCGTGGTCCTGTCGGCGGTGTTCCTGCCGATGGTCTTCTTCGGCGGCTCGACCGGCGTCATCTATCGCCAATTCTCGGCGACCATCGTCTCGGCCATGCTGCTGTCGGTCTTCGTCGCGATGACGCTGAGCCCGGCGCTCGCGGCGACGTTGCTCAAGCGGACGGCCGAGCCGGCCGAAGGCGGCGGCGGCCTCTCCGCGCGCTTCCCCGTCGTGGGCCGATCGCTCGCGCGGGCGCGTGCCGGATTCAACCGTGGCTTCGCGCGGGTGACTGAATTCTATGTCGGCTCCGTCCACAATGTCATCGGGCGCAAAGGGCTTTCCCTCGCAATCTATTGCGTCATCGTCGCGCTGCTCGCGGTCCTGTTCCTCCGCCTGCCGACCGGGTTCCTGCCGACCGAGGATCAGGGGACAGTCTCGGTCCAGTTTCGCCTCCCCGCCGGCTCCAGCGAAGGCCAAACGCTGGAGGTGCAGCAGGCGCTCGAGAATTATTTCCTGCACGGTCCGGAAAGTCGCAACGTGGCGACCTATTTCACGGTCGCAGGCGGCGGGCAGGGCGCGAGCGGCCAGAATACGGGCCAGGCCTTCATCAACCTCACCGATTTCGCCAAACGTCCCGGCGCGCAGAATCGCGCCGCCGCGATAGTCCAGCGCGCGACGGCCGCCTTCCGCCACTTCCGGAATGCCCAGGTCTTCGCGCTGGTTCCCGGGGCAATCCGGGGTCTCGGCCAGTCCGCGGGCTTCACGATGGAGCTGCAGAACAGCAGTGGCATGAGCTTGACCGAGTTCGAAGCCGCGCGGGACCGGTTGCTTGCGATGGCGCAAGCCGATCCGACGCTGGCGCAGGTGCGGCTCAGCCAGCTCCCGGACAATGCGTCACTCAAGGTCGATGTCGATCAGGAGCGCGTGGCGGCGCTGGGCCTCAATACCGCCGACGTCAACAACACCCTGTCGACGGCCTGGGGCGGGAATTACGTGGACGACTTCCTCGATCGCGGTCGCGTCAAACGCGTCCTCGTCGAAGGCGATGCGCAATATCGCGCCGCGCCGTCCGACATCGATCAATGGTCGGTCCGCAACAATCTGGGCCAGATGGTGCCCTTCGCTTCCTTCGCCCGGACGAGCTGGTCGTTGGCGCCCGTAACGCTGTCGCGGTTCCAGGGCGTTTCGTCCTACGAATTCCAGGGCAACGCAGCGCCAGGGACGAGTTCGGGCCAGTCGATGCTCCGGATAGCGCAGCTCGCAGCGCAGATTCCGGGCGTCAGCGTCGCCTGGGCGGGCCAGTCCTATCAGGAACAGCTGTCCTCCGGGCAGGCGCCCCTGCTCTATGGCATCTCGCTGATCGTCATCTTCCTGTGCCTCGCGGCGCTGTACGAAAGCTGGTCGGTCCCGTTGGCGGTGATGCTGGTCATTCCGCTCGGTCTCGTCGGCGCGGTGTTTGCCGTGACTCTCCGCGGGCTCCAGAACGACGTCTATCTGCAGATCGGTCTGCTGACGACGATGGGGCTCGCTGCGAAGAACGCGATCCTGGTGGTCGAATTCGCGGAGCGCGCCGAGAAAGAAGGCAAGCCCGTCATCGAGGCGGCACTCGAGGCAGCGCGCATCCGCATCCGCCCGATCCTGATGACCAGCTTCGCCTTCATCTTCGGCGTTCTGCCGCTGGCGATCTCGACCGGCGCCGGCGCCAACAGCCGGATCGCCATCGGCACCTCGGTGATCGGCGGCATGCTGACCGCCACGCTCCTCGCAATCTTCTATATTCCCTTGTTCTTCGTGCTCGTGCGCCGTGGCGCGCACGGAGGGCTGAACTGGATCCGGACGCGGATCGCGCCGGCGGCGGAGCCGCAGGCATGAAACGGATGACGCCGCTGGTGGCGCTGGCGCTTGCCGGCTGCATGTCGATGGAACCGCCTTATGTCCGGCCGGATCCCGCCATTCCGGCCTCGTGGCCGGCCGGCGACGCGTATCTTCGACAGAGCGAGGCGACGCTTCCGACGGTCACCTATCGCGATATCTTCCGGGACCCGCGGCTGCAGTCTCTGATCGGTCAGGCGCTTGTAAACAATCGCGACCTCATGATCGCCGCCGCCAACATCGCTGCCGCGCGGGCGCAATATCACATTCAGCGCGCCGCGAGCCTTCCTCAGGTGAATGCGAACGCCGGCGCGACCAGGACGACGACGGCGGGCGCGAGCGGCGCCAACACGAGCTACACCGCCGGAGTGGGGGTCCCCGGCTTCGAGCTCGACCTGTTTGGCCGCGTCGCCTCGCTCAGCCACGCCCAGCTCCAGCGCTTCCTGGCGACCGAGGCGGGCGCCCGGGCGACGCGGCTGACGCTCGTCGCCAACATCGCCGACGCATGGCTGCTTTATGCGTCCGACGCGAGCCTGCTGAAGATCGCCGGGGACACGGCGGCGAGCGCGGAGCGCAGCGTACAGCTCACCAGCGCTCGCCTCCAGGGCGGAATCGCGCCGCGCACCGACCTGACCCAGGCGCAGCAGGTGCTCGAGACCGCGCGAGCCGACCTGGCCGATCAGCGGACGGCGCTTGCCCAGGACGTGAACCTGCTGCAGCTTCTGACCGGCGCGCCGGTTGATACGCGGCTCCTGCCCCAATCGATCGACGAGGCCGCGGCGACGATCGCGGAGCTTCCGCCCGGGCTCGATTCGCACGTGCTTCTACGCCGGCCGGACGTCGTTCAGGCCGAATATCAGCTCCGCGCCGCCAATGCGGAGATCGGCGCAGCGCGCGCGGCCCTTTTCCCCAGCATATCGCTCACCGGGCTGCTCGGCCTTGCGAGCAACGCGCTTGCCGGCCTGTTCAGCGGCGGCGTCTTCACCTGGAGCGCCTCGGCCGGTGCGTCCTATCCGATCTTCAGCGGTGGAGCAGGAAAGGCGAATGTCCAGCTGACCAGGGCCCAGCGCGATGCCGCGATCGCGACCTATCAGCAGGCCATCCAGGTGGCGTTTCGCGAGGTCTCGGATGCGCTCGCGCGCCGCGGGACGATGGACGACCAGCTCCGCGCGCGCGAAGCCAATCTGGCGGCAGCGTCCGACACCTACCGGCTGTCGGACGCGCGCTATCGCGCGGGCATCGACCCCTTCCTCTCCAACCTCATTGCACAGCGTTCCTTCTACGCGGCACAACAAAGCCTGGTCCTCAGCCGGCTCGAATCGGCGACCAACCGCGTCAGCCTCTACCAGACGCTCGGCGGCGATTCGCTGCAGCCGTCCGGTCCTCCGTCCAAGCTGTCGGATTTGTAACAAAGCCCCCACCGCCCGGAAAGGTGCCTGGTCCTAGTCCCGGAATCGCGAGGATCGTCCTGCGTCCCCCCCTCCCCCGCGTGGGACGATCCCGCACCGGCCCCCCGAGGAAACCGACATGACCACGGCAACGTCCGACGCTTCTTCCCGCACCCTGCTGCACCCGCTCCTGATCGCACCCGGGTCGGCATTGCTGATCGCCGCCTTCGCGACGGACCTGCTGTACTGGCGGACAGTCTCGCCACAATGGGAGACCTTCTCGATCTGGCTGCTCACCGGCGGCCTGATCATCGCGGGATTGGCCGGCCTTGCCCTCCTCCTCGATGTCCGGTTGGGGCGCGTGCGGATGGTGGACCGGTGGCGCTTCGCCGCCGTGACGGCCGCGGCGTTGCTGTCCCTCCTGAACGCCTTCATCCACAGCCGCGACGGCTACACGGCCGTGGTCCCCCAGGGCCTCTGGCTCTCGGCGATCGTCACCGCGCTTCTGCTTGTCACCGGATGGCGTGGCTGGAGCCTTGCCGACGCCCGACCCTTGTCCCTCCTCCCCTTCCAGGAAGTCCGCTCATGACCGGGATTGCTCCTCGCGCGAGCTTTGCGCTCGCCTCGCTTCTCGCCATCACTGCCTGCAATCAGGCACCGGCGGCGCCGAGCACGCAATATGGCGCGCATCCCGAGCTCCCGGCGCCGCAGCAATATCTCCTGCCTCCGATCCGCGTCGCGCGTGCGATTGGCTGGGGAACCGACCAGACGCCAACCGTGCCGGCCGGCCTTGAAGTGCGGGCCTTTGCCACCGGCTTCGAGCATCCGCGCTCGGTCTACGGCTTGCCGAACGGCGATGTGCTCGTGGTCGAAACCAGCGGTCCGGCGGCGCCGATCAATCGGCCGAAGGACTATGTGATGGGGCTGTCGCAGGTCGTGGCCGGTTCCGGCGCGGTTGGTGGAAACCGCATCACCCTGCTGCGCGACGTCGACGGGGATGGAAAACCCGACATCCGCACGGTCTTCATCGACCATCTGAACGCCCCGTTCGGGGTCGCGCTGGTGGGAGATCAGCTTTACGTCGCCGACACCGACGCGATCCTGCGCTTTCCCTATGTGACCGGCGCAACGCGGATCACCGCGCCGGGGGTCAAGCTGACGGATCTTCCGGCGGGGCCGATCAACCATCACTGGACGAAGAGCCTGACGGCGAGCCCGGACGGGTCTCGACTCTATGTCGGCGTCGGCTCGAACAGCAACATCACCGAGAACGGCATGGAGGCCGAAAGCGGCCGCGCCGCGATCTGGGAGATCGATCGCGCCACCGGCTTCAAGCGTATCTTCGCCTCGGGCATGCGCAATCCGACCGGCGTCGCCTTCGAGCCGCAGACCGGCAGATTATGGTCCGTCGTCAACGAGCGGGACGAGATCGGCCCGAACCTGGTGCCCGATTATCTGACGTCAGTCCGGCAGAACGCCTTCTACGGCTGGCCGTACAGCTATTACGGCCAGCATGTGGACGTCCGGGTCCGACCCCAGCGCCCGGATCTCGTCGCCGCGGCCACCCCGCCCGACTATGCGCTGAGCTCGCACGTCGCGCCGCTCGGCCTGGCGTTCAGCAGCGCATCCAGCCTGCCGGCAGCCTATCGCGGCGGGGTGTTCGTGAGCGAGCATGGCAGCTGGGATCGCGTCCCGCTGAACGGGTACAAGGTCGTCTATGTGCCCTTCCGCGATGGTCGCCCCGCTGGTCCCCCGCAGGACGTCGTGACCGGCTTCCTGACGCCCGACGGAAAAGCGAAAGGCCGGCCGGTGGGCCTCGCCTTCGATCGCACCGGCGCGCTGCTGATCGCCGACGATGTCGGCAATGTGGTTTGGCGGGTCACACCGAAGGCCTGATGGCCGGCGGCCCGCCGTGACGGCAAAGCAGCTTTCGCGCCCTGTCGCGTCGCTCACGAGCGTCGCTTGAGCTGACCTCGGGATATTGCCCCAGGGCAAAAGGCGGGCACTCGATGGTTGAACCTGGCGGAAGAGGCCTCTCTAGTCCGCCATATTTCAACATGTTACGGACAGTGGCGGAAGGGGGGTGCTGGTGCCGCTTACAGGATGCGTGCCGGGATCGGGCTCGATTGAGCCGGATATCCGAGCGATTTCCCCCGTGTTTTCAGTGCTGCTCGATATGAGTCCGCTTACAGGACCGGCACCGGGTCCGGCTGCATCACCGTCCATGAGAGCCTTGAGCAACGCTTCCCGATCTTCCTGCGAGCGTGTCGGGAGG
>NZ_JAQGLC010000365.1 GCF_028293085.1 Sphingomonas bacterium | reverse complement strand
CGTCCTCGCCGAACAGGCCCTTTTTCTCGTCGGTCTTGAGGCTGTCCATGCCATCGCGGCGCACATTGCGCGCGGCGATACGGGCCTTCTCGGCATATTGCCCGGCGAGCTTGGCGAGCTCCTTGCGGCGCTCCTCGGTCAGGTCGGGGATCGGCAGGCGCAGGGTATTGCCGTCGTTGATCGGATTGAGCCCCAGCCCGGCCGAGCGGATCGCCTTGTCGGCGGGGCCGACATTCGACTTGTCCCACACCTGCACCGACAGCATGCGCGGTTCGGGCGCCGAAACCGTCGCGATCTGGTTGAGCGGCATATGCGATCCATAGACCTCGACCGTCACCGGATCGAGCAGCGAGATGGAGGCGCGTCCGGTGCGCAAGCCCCCCAGATCGTGCTTCAGCGCCTCGACACTGCCGGCCATGCGGCGTTCGAGATCGGCCTTGTCATAGGCGGCCATTGGCTTCCTCCTCTTCGTTGCAGACGATCGTCGACGTCCCCTCGCCCCGCAGGACGGCGGCGAGATTGCCCTCACCGCGGATGTTGAACACGACGATCGGAATATCGTTCTCACGGCACAGCGCGACCGCGGCCGCGTCCATCACCTTCAGATTGTCGGCCAGGACGCGTCCGAAGCTCAGGCTCTCATAGCGTTTCGCCGTCGGCACCAGCTTGGGATCGGCATCGTAGACGCCGTCGACGCTGGTGCCCTTGAACAGCGCGTCGCAGTTCATCTCAGCGGCGCGCAGCGCGGCGGCGGTGTCGGTGGTGAAGAAGGGATTGCCGGTGCCGGCCGCGAAGATCACGATCCGGCCCTTCTCGATATGCCGCTCCGCGCGACGGCGAATATAGGGCTCGCATACGCTGGCCATCGGGATCGCCGACTGGACGCGGGTCTGGACGCCGATCTTCTCGAGCGCGTTCTGGACCGCGAGCGCGTTCATCACGGTCGCCAGCATGCCCATATAATCGGCGCTGGTCCGGTCGAAGCCCTTGGCCGCTGCAGCCAGCCCGCGGAAGATGTTGCCGCCACCGACGACCAGGCACAGTTCGTGCCCGGCTTCCTTGGCGGCCTTGATCTCGCCCGCGACGCGGTCGACGGTATCGGGATCGATCCCGAACTGGCCCGGGCCCATCAGGACCTCGCCCGATAATTTCAGCAGGATGCGTTTGAAGCGCGGAATGGTCACAAGTTCCAACATGCTGAGGGAGAGGCGGCGCGGACCTTAGTAGGGCGCCAACGCGATGCCAAGCGATGATACCGGCAGCGAACCGTGCAAATCCGGTGCATGGTCGGCCTGAAAGTGTTTCATCGCAGGCGTTTAAGGCAGGATATATGAGAAGGGCGAGGCCGGCATCGCCGAACCTCGCCCCTCAAATGCGCAAATGGTGCGATCAGACGCCCGCGGCGGCCGCGACTTCCGCCGCAAAGTCGCTGACTTCCTTCTCGATGCCTTCGCCGAGCTGGAAGCGGACATAGTCCGTCAGCACGATCGTCTTGCCGGCTGCCTTGGCGGCGTTGGCGATGACGTCCGAGATCCGGGTCTTGCCGTCCATCACCAGCAACTGGCTGATCAGCGCGTTTTCCTTGCGGTACTTCGCGATCGAACCTTCGACCATCTTGGCGACAATATCGGCGGGCTTGCCCGATTCGGCCGCCTTTTCGGTCGCGATCGCGCGCTCGCGCTCGACGATCGTCGGATCAAGGCCGTCCTCGTTCAGCGCCAGCGGGAAAGCGGCGGCGATGTGCATCGCGAGCTGTTTGCCGAGCGGCTCCAACACGTCCGCGCCGGCATCGCTCTCGAGCGCGACGAGCACGCCGATCTTGCCTAGGCCGGGTGCGGCTGCGTTATGGACGTAGGGAATGATCGCGCCCTGCGTCACTTCCAGGCGCTTTGCGCGGCGAATCGTCTGATTCTCGCCGATCGTAGCGATATTGTTGGTCAGCACTTCCTCGACGGTCTTGCCGCCCAGCGATGCGCCCTTGATCGTATCGATCGAATCGCCCAGCTCGAGCGCGACCGAGGTCACGTCCCGGACAAAAGTCTGGAACTGCACGTTCTTGGCGACGAAATCGGTCTCGGAATTGACCTCGACCGCAGCGCCCCTGGTGCCGGAAACCTCGATGCCGACCAAGCCCTCGGCTGCGGTGCGGCTGGACTTCTTGGCGGCGGCCGCAAGGCCCTTGGTGCGCAGCCAGTCGATCGCCGCGGTCATGTCGCCGCCGGTCTCGGTCAGCGCCTTCTTGCAATCCATCATGCCGGCGCCGCTCTGCTCGCGCAGGTCCTTCACCGCTGCTGCCGTGATTTCGGCCATGTCTCTAATCCTCTTGTGCTCTGGATATGATTGCGGACGGGGAAAGGCCTGCGCCCTACCCCGCCCGTATTTCAGTTCAGCGACGCTCAGGCGTCGAGCTGACGCTCTTCCTCGGCGGCCGTCTCGGGCGCCACGGCTTCGTCGGCCGCGGGAGCAGCCTCTTCAACCGGAGCTGCTTCGACCGGGGCAGCTGCTTCGACCGGCGCGGCAACTTCAGCCGCCGGCGTGAAGTCGATCGCCTCGACCGGCTCGGCGGCAGGCGTCGGTTCGACGGTCAGCGCTTCTTCGGCCGGCGGGGCTTCCATCGCACCGACATCGACGCGGCGGGCCAGCTGCTCGTTGCCGCCGCGGGTCGCGGCGATGGCGATCGCCTCGCAATAAAGGCGGATGGCGCGGCTGGCGTCGTCATTGGCGGGGACCGGGAAAGCGATGCCGTCCGGCGAAACGTTCGAATCGAGGATCGCGACGACGGGGATACCCAGCGTGTTGGCTTCCTTGATCGCCAGCTCTTCCTTGTTGGCGTCGATCACGAACATCACATCGGGGATGCCGCCCATGTCGCGGATACCGCCGAGCGAAAGCTCGAGCTTGTCCTTTTCACGGGTGAGCTGGAGCACTTCCTTCTTGGTCAGGCCGTGCGTGTCGCCCGACAGCTGCTCCTCAAGCGTCTTGAGGCGCTTGATCGAGTTGGAGATGGTCTTCCAGTTGGTGAGCATGCCGCCCAGCCAGC
>NZ_JAQGLC010000335.1 GCF_028293085.1 Sphingomonas bacterium | reverse complement strand
CGCCGAGTTCCGCAAAGGCGCCAGCCCAGCGGAGCAGGCGCTGATCACCGACCTGTTCGAACGCATCACGCTCTACGACATCAAGACGAAGACCGCATTGGTCAGGAAGCTGCCCGACGGCCGCTTCGAAACCACGCTGACGGTCGAGGCGCGCAAGCTCTACGCCGACGGCAAGGGCAAGGAGAAGGAAGCGCCGATGGCCGAGCAGGCGGAATTCGGCCTGTTCGCGGCGATGCCGGGCCAGGGCGCCTTCAAGGCCGCTGACGTGCTCACGCTCCAGCGCCTGCCGCTCCACACCGGCACCCAGACGGTCAAGCTGGTGACGGCGAAGCGCCCGGCCTATGCCGGCGCCGACCCGTACAACATCCGCATCGACCGCAATTCGGACGACAATGTCATCGCCACGACGGGGTGACCCGGGCGCTCAGGCGAACAGTCATCGCGCGTGCATCAGGAGCAATCGCTAGAGGAGATTACGCACTTGCGGCAGGCTGTGCTGCAACGCACAAGGATCGGGCCTTTCAGGCATCCTCTCCTAAAACTTTTTCGGGTCGGCCCTTCGGGTCCGGCCCGTTTTTTTGTCCTCCACCTCGGCCTTCAGCGAGGCGAGCAATTCCTGCCACCACCCGCCATGGCGTTGCAGGAACAGGGTGCCGACCATGCCGTGCCGCGCGGCATGCGGCGCGGGCACGCTGTCCCAGCCATGATGCTCGACGGTCACGCGGGTATCGTCGCCGACCTCGTCGAAGCGGATTTCGACCCGGGTCGACTGCTCGTCCCTGAAGCTCGCCTGCCGCCAGGTGACAGCGAGCCTGGTGTCGGGTTCCCACAGCGTCACCCGGCCGATCTCGAACACGCTGCCATCGGCCTGGGTCTCGGTGAAGCGCCCGCCCTCGCGCGGTTCGATCGCCAGCGTGCCGGCGCCGGCGGGGCTGAAGCGGAACAGCGGATTGGGCCGCCACCACAAATGGATCTCGCGCGTGAACGCTTCGAACACGCGAGCGCGGGGCGCGGCGATACGCAGTGCGACCATCACCTTTGAGCTCATCGCGGCGCCTCGACATGCGCCTTGAGCGCGGCGAGCTGGTCGGCCCAGAGCTGCTCGGTCTCGTCGACCCACGCCTTGAGCCCCGCCATCGCGCCCGCCTTCAGCGCATAGATCCGCACGCGCGCATCATAAGGCGGGTGGATCTCCTCGATCAGCCCCTCGGCCTTGAGCGTGCGGAGGTGCCGGCTGAGCGCGGCCGGGCTGACCCCGACGCGCTCGGCCAGCTCGCCCGCCCGATAGGGCTGGTCGCGCAGCAGCTCGACCACGCGGCGCCGGCTCGGATCGGCCAGCGCGGCGAGCGTCCGGTCGATCGCCGCGGCCGCGCTCAGGAGAACAGCTCGATCTTGAGGCCGGTCGCCGCGGCCGATTCCTCGGCCGAAAAGGGCCGCTTGTTCTCGGCAAAGGTCCAGACATGGCCCTCCGGATCCCGCGCGCGATAGGTGCGGTCGCCGTAGAATTGGTCGGTCGGCGCCTGCACGATCTCCGCCCCCGCCGCGGTCGCCCGCGCGCAATGCGCGTCGACATCGCTGTCGAGATTGACGTGCACCGCCTGGCTGTTCTTGCCCCCGATGCTCGCCGGGCTCTTTGTATAATCGGCCCATTCGCTGCCGATCATGACATAGCCATTGCCGAAGCTCATCTGCGCATGCGCGAGCCCGCCATCGGGATCGGTGATCATCATCGCGGGCTCGAACCCGAACGCCTTTTCCAGCCAGCCAAACGCCGCCAGCGGATCCCGGTAGAAAATGGCGGAAGCGAGCGAGGCACGGTCCATGGCGGTCATCCTTCACGATTCGGATAATATTTAACGTAAATCGAAAATAATTTCAACCCAGCTTTCGATACCGCTCCCGTGCCCCTTTCTGTAGAAACGGCGCGGGGAGAAATCGGACCATGCGCAAAATCCTCCTGCTGCTCGCCGCCTTCGTCGCCACGCCCGCCTCGGCCCAGACCGCGGCGTCGCTGGTCGGCTCCTATGACGGCCACCAGATGGAGATGGGCGCCGAGCTCCATCTCCTGGCGGACGGCCGTTTCGAATACGGCGTGGCGTACGGCGCGCTCGACGAGGCCGGGCAGGGCAGCTGGCGCGTCGAGGGCGATCGCGTCCTCCTCACCAGCGATCCCGTCACGCCGCCGCGCTTCGTCTTCACCGGGCAGAAGCCCGCGCCCTCCGGCACGGTGCGCTTCTCGCTCGAAGCGCCGCAGGGCGTGTCGCTCCAATATTTCGATGCCGTGGTGCTGCTCGCGCATGGCGGCAGCAAGGGCGGGCAGCTGAGCGACGACGGCCTGTCGCTGCCGCTCGATCCGGCCGATCCGCCGGTCAGTGCGCGGATGTTCTTCCCGATGTACCAGCTGAAGAGCGATGCGGCGCCGATCGATCCGGCCAAAGGCTATTGGCTGAGCTTCCGCTTCGAGCCCAACGATATCGGCAAGGCCGATTTCCGCGGCACCGCGCTGACGATCGATCATGGCGACCTGCTGCTCGATCGCTTCGGCCGGACGATCCGCTTCCGCCGGGTCGGTTAGCGCGCCGCCGGATCGCGCCGTTCGATTGCCGGCGCATCCTGCCAGCCGCCGCCCAATGCCTTGAACAGGCTGACCTGCGCATCCGCCACCGCCGCATCGGATTGCGCGCGCGCGGCGCGGGCGTCGGCGCGGTCGCGTTCGGCCTGGATCAGCAGCAGGAAACTGTCGGCCCCGTAATCGAAGCGCAGGCGCGACAGCCGCGCCGCTTCGGTGCTCGATTGCTCGGCGCGGACCAGGACCGCATTGCGGTCGAGTGCGCCGGCATAGCGGGCGAGCGCCTGCTCAACCTCCTTGAGCGCGGTCAGCACGGCGCCGTCGAACCGGGCGAGCGAGGCATCGGCGCCGGCGCGGGCCTGGCGGACGCGGGCGCGCGCGACGGTCTGGTTGGGGAAGCTCCACGAGATCAGCGGGCCGAGCGACCAGGAAAAGCCGGACGGCTTGAACACGTCGCCGGGTTTTTGCGCCCCGAAACCGATCGAGCCGAGCAGCCGGATCGACGGGTAGAGATCGGCGGTCGCGACGCCGACGCGCGCGGTGTCGGCGGCGAGCGTGCGCTCGGCGGCGCGGACATCGGGGCGCCGCGCGAGCAGCGCCGCACCGTCACCGACCGGGACGGTTACCGTGACGCGCGGTGGAGTCGCGCATTTGTCGGCATCGGCATCGATCGCCTCGGGCGGGCGCCCGGTGAGCGTGGCCAGCGCATAGAGCGAGGCGCGGCGCTCGGCCTCGAAGCCCGGGATCTGCGCCTCGGTGTTGGCGAGCAGCACGTCGGCGCGCTCGACATCGCGGCGGGTGCCGCGGCCGGCGTCGAACAAGGTGTTGGTCAGGTCGAGCGTCTGTTGCTGCAGCTTGACCGTCTCCATCGCGACGCCGCGCTGCGCCGCGTTCGAGCAGGCGGCAGCATAGGCGCGCGCCGTCTCGGCAGCGACCGAGACGCGCGCTGCGTCGAGCTCGGCGGCGGCGGCATCGGTATCGCCGCGCGCCGCCTCGATCGCGCGGGTGACCCCGCCGAACAGGTCGATCTCATAGGAGGCGTCGAATCCGATCGAGTAGAAATCGGACTCGAAGGATTTGCCGGTCGGGCTGGTCGTGGCCGGGGTACGGCTGCGCGTGGCCGAGGCGCTGAGATCGGTCGTCGGCAACCGCGCGCCACGCTGCTCGGACAGCACGGCCCGGGCGCGGGCGAGATTCGCCGCGGCGGTGCGGATATCGGTGTTGTGCGCCAGCGCATCGGTGACGAGCCGGTCGAGCGCCGGATCGGTATAGAGCTGCCACCAGCGATCGGGCAGCGGCGTCGCGGCGACGGCGCTCGTCTTCGCGGTCTCGGCGAAGCCGGCGGCGCTGGCGCTCGGGGTTGCCGGGCGCGTGTAGTTCGGGCCGACGGTGCAGGCCCCCAGGCCCATCGCCAGTGCCGGGATCAGCGCAAGCCGCTTCATGCCGGTTCTCCTGCTGGCTCGGCAACCGGCGGCGCGCCCCGGCGGCGGCGCCACTGCTCGCTCGTCCAGTCGCCCAGCTTGCGGCTGATCACATAGAAGCTCGGCGTGAACAGCAGGCCGAAGGTCGTCACCCCGATCATCCCGAAGAACACCGCGACGCCCAGGGCCTTGCGCATCTCGGCGCCGGGGCCGCTGCCGATCACCAGCGGCAGCACGCCGAGGATGAAGGCGATCGAGGTCATCACGATCGGGCGCAGGCGCTGCTCGGCGGCATCCTCGGCGGCGGCGTGCATCTCCATGCCCGCCTCCTCGTTCTGGCGCGCGAACTCGACGATCAGGATCGCGTTCTTGGCGGCAAGGCCGATCAGCACGACCAGCCCGATCTGCGTCAGGATATTATTGTCCCCACCCGTCACATTCACGCCCAGGATCGCCGCGAGCAGGCACATCGGCACGATCAGGATGACCGCCAGCGGCAGCACCAGGCTCTCGTAATTGGCCGCGAGCAGCAGGAAGACGAACAGCACCGCGAGCCCGAACACCAGCCCCGCGGTATTGCCCGCGGCCTGTTGCTGGAAGGCGAGCTCGGTCCATTCGAAGCGCATGCCCTTGGGCAGGGTCTGCTCCGCCAGCTTCGCCATCGTGGTCAGCGACTGGCCCGAGGAATAGCCGCGCACCGTATCGCCCTGGAACTCGGCCGACGGGTAGAGATTGTAGCGCACCACGCGGTACGGCCCGCTGTCGTTCCTGAGCGTCATCACCGCATCGAGCGGCACCATCTCGCCCGCCGCCGAGCGCGTGCGCAGATGGCCGACATCGGAGATCTGGTCGCGATAGGGCGCATCGGCCTGGGCGGTCACGCGGTAGGTGCGGCCGAGGAAATTGAAGTCGTTGATATAGGTCGAGCCGAGATAGGTGCCGAGCGTCGAGAAGACGTTGGCCACCGGCACGCCAAGCTGCTCGGCGCGCTCGCGATCGACATCGGCGAACAGGCGCGGCGTGCGGGTGTTGAAGGTGGTGAAGGCGCTGGTGATGCCCTCGGTCTGGTTCGCGTTCATCATCATCTGGAAGGCGGCGCCCTCCAGCGCCTTCAGGCCGAGGTTGGTGCGGTCCTCGATCAGCATCTTCCAGCCGCCGCCGGTGCCGATCCCGCGCACGGGCGGCGGCGGCACGACCAGGATATTGCCGCCATTGATCACGCCGAACGCGCCGCGCAACTCGTTGGCGACCGCGTCGGCGCCGGCGCGCTCCGAATGCGGCTTCAGCGGAATAAACATCGCGCCGGCATTGGGCGCGGTCGAGAAGGTCGCGCCGTCCAGGCCGGCAAAGGCGACGGTGGCCTCGGTCGCCTTGTTGGCGAGCGCGATCTTTGCCGCGCGGCTCATGATCTCGGTCGTGCGCTGGAGCGAGGCGCCCGGCGGCAGCTGGATCACCGCGATCAGATAGCCCTGGTCCTGCGCCGGGATGAAGCCGGTCGGGGTCGCGGTGAAGCGCCAGCCGGCCAGCCCGATCAGGCAGGCATAGACGATCCCGACCAGCGCCAGCGTGCGCACGGCGCGCGCGGTATATTTGCCGAAACGCTCGCCCAGCCGGTTGAATCCGCGATTGAAGCCGTGCGCGAAGCGGGCCGGCCAGCCGAGCAGGCCGGGGCGGGGCTCGCTCTCATGCTGGGGTTTCAGCACCATGGCAGCGAGTGCGGGCGACAAAGTGAGCGAGACGAACGCCGAGATCACCGCCGCCGAGACGATGGTGAGCGCGAACTGCTTGTAGAAGGCGCCGGAGATGCCGGGAATGAAGCTGGTCGGGATGAACCCGCCGCACAGCACCAGCGCGATCGCGATCAGCGCGCCCGACACCTCGTCCATCGTTTCGTGCGCGGCATCGCGCGGACTGAGGCCCTTCTCCTCCATCAGCCGCTCGATATTCTCCACGACGACGATCGCGTCGTCGACGACGATGCCGACCGCGAGCACCATGCCGAACAGCGAGAGGTTGTTGAGGCTGAAGCCGAACAAAGCGAGCATCGCCAGCGAGCCGACCAAAGCGACCGGCACCGCGATCAGCGGGATGATCGTCGCGCGCCAGCTCTGCAGGAACAGCAGCACGACCAGCGCCACCAGGATGATCGCCTCGATCAGCGTATGGTACACCGCCTCGATCGAGGCCTGGATATATTCGGTCGGGTTGTAGGGGATGCTGTAGGCCATGCCCTGCGGGAAGCTCTTCGCCGCCTCGGCGATGTCGGCGCGGACGGCGGCGGCGGTGGTCAGCGCGTTCGATCCGGGCAGCTGGGTGATGGCGATGCCGATCATCGGCTTGCCCGACAGGAAGGCGTTGATGCCGTAATCCTGCGCGCCGATCTGCACGCGTGCGACGTCGCGCAACCGTGTCATCCGGCCCTGGTCGTCGCGCTTGACGATGATCTCGCCGAACTGCTCGGGGGTGGTGAGCCGGCCCTTGGCCTGGATGCCGAGCTGAAAGGCGGTGCCGCCCTGGTTGAACGGCGGCTGGCCGACCGATCCGACCGCGACCTGCGCATTCTGGCTGCGGATCGCCGCGACGATCTCGTCGACGGTCAGGTTGCGCGAGGCGGCGCGATCGGGATCGATCCACACGCGCATATTGTAATCGCGCCCGCCGAACGCGCGGACGCCGCCGACGCCGGGGATGCGCGCCATGCGATCGATGATCTGCGTCGTCGCATAGTTGGAGACATATTGCTGCGGCAGCGATCCGTCGGGCGAGGTGAGCGCGATCACCATCAGGATGTCGGGCGAGTTCTTCGCCACCGTCACGCCGATCTGGCGGACCTCCTCGGGCAGGCGCGGCTCGGCGGTCGAGACGCGGTTCTGCACCAGCACCTGGGCCTGATCGATATTGATCCCGGCCTTGAAGGTCACGGTGATCTGCAGGCTGCCGTCGCCGGTCGCCGAGGAGGACATGTAGATCATGTTCTCGACGCCGTTGATCGATTCCTCGAGCGGGGCGGCGACGGTTTCCGCCAG
>NZ_JAQGLC010000400.1 GCF_028293085.1 Sphingomonas bacterium | reverse complement strand
CGCCGGCCATGGCCGAGGCGCGCATGGCCGCGGCCGAGGACCGCGAAGACTCGGCGATCGTGGTGACCGGCTCGCGGGTAGCGCGGCTGTCGCGGAACCTGCGCGGTGACTGGAACGCCTGCACGGTGAACGATCCGAACCGCAGCCTCGCCGGCTGCCGGAACCTGGTCGATCCAGCCGCCACGGGCCCCGCCGGCCGCGCGGCCGCCCGTCTCGCCGACGGCCTGTCGCTGGCCTGGCGCGGCGATAATGACGGCGCGATCGCGGCCTTCGACCAGGCGATCGCGCTGCAGCCGCGCCTCGCCTTTGCCTGGCTCAATCGCGGCCTCGCTCATGAGCGGCTGGGCGATCTCGACCGCGCGATCGCCGATCTCGATCGCGCGGTGCGCTACGCCCCCGGCGCGGCGCGCGGCTATTACAACCGCAGCCTGCTGCTGCGCCAACGCGGCGACACAAGACGCGCCCGCGCCGACCAGAGCCGCGCGGTGGACCTGGACCTGCGCTACGGCGCGGTGGTGCGGTGAGGGTGGGTCAGGACTCGGTCCAACGACCCAACGGAATATGCGCGCTCAGGAAATCCCCGGATCATGTCTCGCCATCGGCATGACCTCGTTTTCCTGCCCCTCGTGAACGCCACGCCATCAGGCGGCAGGCGGTTGCCACAGCTCGATCGCATTGCCCTCGGGATCATGGATCCGGGCGAACTTGCCGACCTGGGGGTCGTTCCATTCGGGCTTGGTGATGATGTCGATGCCCGCCGCGCCCAGCTGTTCGAGCAGCGCATCCAGATCGCTGACGCGCAGGTTGATCATCCATTGCTTGTCGGCGGCGAAATAATCGGTGGTCGCCTTGAACGGGGCGAAGACGACCGGGCCGGCCTCCGTCTTCCACGACCATTCGTCCGGCGTGCCCTCGGCCATGGCCATGCAGCCGGCGCCGACGTTCAGATGCTCGCGGTACCAGGCGGACAAGGCGTCCGGATCGGTCGCGCGAAAGAACAGGCCTCCAATTCCCAGTACCGGCATCATGTGTCCCCTGTTGCGTTGGGCGAAGCGCTGCATCGCTGCCTCGCCAATAGCGCGGATGAGCGGGCGGACCTATCGCCCGAAAGGGTGATTTCGGGCCAATCCGCCGTCGGAATGAGGCTCGGTTGCTGAAATAACCCGACCGCCCGACACGCCACCGCGCGAACGACGTCGCTTGATTCAAACTCTCGCAAAAACCGCCCATCCTCGCTGCATGCCCAGAGGACGCCCCACCCGCTACGATCCCGCCTTCGCCCGCCGGGCCCGGCTGCTCTGCCGTCTCGGCACCACCAATGCCGATCTGGCCCGGCTCTTCGCGGTCAGCGTTCCCACTCTCTATCGCTGGCTCGATCGCTATCCCGAGTTCGGCCTCGCCGTCGCGATGGGGCGCGGCGATTATGAGGGGTCGGTCGAACCGGGCATGTTCAAGCGGGCGACCGGATATGAATATCGCGCCGAGAAAATCTTCGAGCGCAACAGCGCCAGGCCGCTGACCGCCGACTATACTTGCCGCCAGGTCGGCGATCCCAGGGTGGCGTTTCGCTGGCTGCGCAATCGACAGCCCGAGAAATGGCGCATCCGGGATTGATCCGGGCGGTCCGCCCCCGCGCTATGACATTATCCCACCCCAACGGGTCGTTTTCCCGTCCGATCGGCCTCGATCGGGGCGCAAGAATGGCATCGAGAATCGCCTGTTCCATGACGAATCAACTATTCGATCTCACCCGATTTCCGGACGAACAAGGCTGTCAGTTGCTAGCCTCGATTCTCATAAATCGGCAACTAGACAGAGGCTATTCCTCGTCGAGCCCGCGTCACCATGATTGAGCGATTCGCCCCGTCGCGTGCCGGGCCGGATGCTATACTGCGACGCTATTTGCCCTGCGCGATCACGTCGCCGAAAAAAACGGGTCGACGTGGCCTGGCAAATATCCCCCTTTACTGTCCGATTTTCGCACCAGCCGCCGGGATTTACTTGCAGCGACTTGGATCCGCGCCGCGCCCGGCCCCAAACGCCTCAGCGCCGCCCGGTCCGCTCCGCTTCCAGCTGACGAAACGCCACGCCCTGCAGTGTCACCGCCAGCTCCGGCGACAGGCCGAGTTCGTCGGCCGCGCGCTCGGTCGCGCCCAGGCTGCGCGGGTCGACGCCCGTCACCTTGCCGAAGATCGTCAGCGCCTCGAGATAATAGCCGGCGATGCTCGCATGATATTGGTCGTAGCTCCACAGATCGACCTGGCCGAACGCCGTCCCGTCATAGGGATTGGGATCGGCCACCCCGTCCGCGAACGCCCGGTTCCACGCCTCGCCCACCGGCACCACGCCCTCGATCTGCTTCGAGCTCGCCAGCGCCAGGTTCGAGGCCGCGCGCAGATCGCTCGCCATCGCGGTGATCGGCTTGCCGTACCATGCGCCCTTCGGCTTGTAGGTCAGGTCGGCGCGCGACCAGGTCGCGGTCAGCTCGATCCGCACCTGCGGGTTGCGCGCCCGGAGCAGCGACGCGAGCAGCCCTGCATAGCGGATATGCAGGGCCGGATCGCCCGGATGCTCGCGGTCGAGCGTGCTGAAATCCTGCAGCATCACCACGTCCCAGGGCCGGTCGAACAACGCGCGCCTGGTGTCGTAATGAAAGTCCAGCCCCTTGCCGCCCTGCGTCTCCAGGCTGACCTGCCAGGCCTGCCCCGATTCCTCGGCGAACAGCTTGAACAGCGCCGGCACGCCGCCATAACCGTCATGGTTCAAGTCGGTCACGCTGTCGGTGCGATAATTGCGCACCGCCGAATGCGCGCCCTGGGTGAAGCTGTTGCCGATGAACAGGATCGTCCTGGGCGCGGCCGTCACCGTCGCCCGGACCGGCGGCGCCACGACGGCTTGCGCCCCCGCTGCCACCGGGGCGAGCGCCGCGAGCGACGCCGCCAGCAAAAGACCGATCCTGCCCATCGTCATATGCTTCATGCCTCAGAACTTCTTGCCGACCGAGACATACCAGTAGCGGCCATAGGGATTGTAGAGCGAGCCGAAATAGCCGTCCGCGGTGATCGGGGGCTGCTTGTCGAACAGGTTGCGCGCACCCACCCGGATCCGCGTATCGTTCAGCGCCCCGCCCTTGAAGCGATATTGCGCGTAGAGATTGAAGATCGTTTGGCCCTGGATGACGTAGGGATTGCCCGACGCATCCAGGAAATTGGTGTCGTTCACGTCGCTGGTGTAATTGGCGAAGCCGCCCACCTGCACCCGGCCGAGCGTCCAGGTCAGCGATCCGGTGACGCGCCATTTGGGCTTGCCGCGCACCTCGATCAGGTCGCTGCCATCGGTCAGCGGCGTCGCCGAATTGATCGTGCCGGCCGATCGCGCGTCGAACAGGGTCTGCACCATCGGCGGGTTCTCGCGGGCATATTTGGTCAGCCGCGCCGCGTTCAGGTTGAGATCGAAATCGCCGATCCCGGTATGGTTGATGCGGTAGAGCAGAGCGAGGTCGACGCCCTGTACCGTCTGGGGCAGCAGGTTGGTGAAGGAGTCCTTGATCTGCAGGATCGCCCCGGCCGGCGCGAGGCCCGATCCGGCGAACACCGCGGTATCGTCCGGCGTCACCGCCGCACGGATCACGTTCGGATTGCTCGATCCCTGCAGACGCATCAGATAATCGAGCACCAGCGCATTCTGCGCGCCGAACTGGCCGACGATGCCGACCTGATGGATCGACCAGAAATCGGCCGTCAGTGTGAGCTTGCCGAAGCGCCGCGGGATGAACTTGGGCTCGATCACCGTGCCGACCGTCCAGTTGGTGCTGTCCTCGGGCTTCAGATTGGGGTTGCCGCTGATCAGGATCGTGTAGCTGATGTTGCGCGTGCAGGTGTTGAAATTGACGATCGTGCCTTTGCGCACATCGGCTTCGCAGCGATAGAAATCCTCGTTGATCACGCTGCTGGAGCTCAGCCGCGAATATTGCACCGTCTTGGTCTGCTCCAGGTTCGGCGCGCGAAAGCCCTGCGACCAGGAGCCGCGCAGCCGCAGCCCGTCGATCAGGTCCCACGCGGCGGCGACCTTCGGCTTCGCGACCGATCCGAAATCGCTGTAATGCTCGTAGCGGCCGGCCAGCTGCAGATCGAGCCGGTGGATCAGCGGGATGTGCATGTCCGGCGAGACCAGGGGCACGGCCAGCTCGCCGAACGCCGAGGCGACGAAGCGGTGGCCGCTGGTCGAGGGCGTCGGGCTCACCGCCGCGACATTGCTGAGCGAGACCTCGCCGGTCACCGCATCGACGAACGGGATCGACCCGTCGAGATTGGGGTCGCGGTCGTCGCGCTGCGTCTCGCGCCGGCCTTCGATTCCCGCGGCCACGCCGACATCGCCGCCGGGCAGCGCGAAGAGATGGCCGTTCGAGACCTTGAAGTCGCCCAATGCCAGCGTGGTTTTGTCGTGCCGGCGCAGCTTGAAGCGGATCGCGTCGATCGCCGCCTGCGAGGAGGGCGTGCAGTCGCCGACCGCCGGCGTGGCCGAGCAGCCGCCGCTGAACGGGTTGTAGGCGTCGGGCGTCGAGAGCGCGAGGCTCTGCTGCAGCTTGGTCATGTTGACCGCGTCGGACAGATCGGTCGCGATCGCCTCGGAATAGAGGAAGGCGCTGTCGAAATCGAAGCTGCCGATCTTGCCCCTGGCGCCGGCCAGGAAGCGCGACTGCGAATTGGTCACATCGACATATTGCGGGCCGGTATCGACGAAGCGGTAGGTGGTCAGCCGCACCGGCAGGCCGGCCACGGGTACGTTGGTCAGTCCCGCGATGCGGTTGGGGTTGGCCGTGCCGTTGGCGAAGGTGACCGGGCCGAACGGGTTCCAGTAATTGCTCGCCGGGATCACGATCGCGTTGAGGTTGATCGTCGGCGGCTGCAACGCGTGGCTCTTCGCCTGGTAATAGCCGATCTCGGTGTAGAAAGTGAACGCGTCCGACACGTCGTAATGCGCGGTCAGGAAGCTGTTGAACCGGCTGATCCGCGGCGAGACGGTCGTGTCGACGGCATTGTCGAAGCGCTCGTTGCGGAGTGTCGTGCCCGTCGCGCGGGTGCCGGTGCCGAAACAGGTGTCCGCGCTGATCGTGATGACGCAGCCGGGATTGAGCGCCGACTGGGTGTGGAAGGCTCCGGTCGAGTTGGTGAGGGCGGTGGTGCCGCGCCGGATCGTGCCGGGGCCGCCGACCACGGCGAGGTTCGCCCAGGGCGACTGAGTCGCGCGCCCGTCCGAATTCGCGTTGCTGGCAAAGGCGGGATCATTGGCGAAGAAGGGGCGCAGGTCGGTGGTCGCGGTATAGGGTTCGTCGCTCGCGAGCTGGGCGTTGCGGCGGGTGTAATCGAGATAGAGCGACACATTGCCGCGGCCGTCGGCGAAATCGGTGCCGCCGAACCCGGTGATCTGGAATTCCTTGCGGTGAGTGCCCTCGGCATAACCATAGCGCCCGTCGATCGACAGGCCCTGATAGTCGCTGCGCGTCACCGTGTTGACCACGCCCGCCACCGCGTCCGCGCCATAAATCGCCGCCGCGCCGTCGCGCAGCACCTCGAGCCGCTCGATCCCGGCGACCGGCAGCGAATTGGAGTTGAAGCCGAGCACCGGCACATTGCCTTCGCCCGCCTGGCTCACCGGATGCGAGACGAGGCGACGGCCGTTGAGCAGCACCAACGTGTTGCCGACGCCGAGATTGCGCAGATTGATCGAATTGACGTCGCCGCGCGCCGCGTTGCTGGTCTGCGGGTTGTTCGAGGGGTTGAAGGTCACGTCGCCCATTTGCGGGATGGCGCGGATCAGGTCGTCGCCGGTCAGCGCGCCGGTCGCGTCGATCTGCTTGGCGTCGAGCACGGTGACGGGCAGCGCCGCGGTGACGCTGGTGCCGCGGATCTGCGATCCGACCACGACGATGTCCTTGGTCGGCGTCGCGTCGTCGCCGCTGTCCTGCGCGGTGGCCGGGGTGGCGGGCAGCTCCTGCGCCTGCACGCTGGCGGTCGCGAGCGCGGCAAAGGCGGTTCCGGCGAGTGCCGCCGTTCGGATTGCAGATGTCATTTTCTCTCTCCCCATTTTTTATGTCGTTTATTCGGCCGCCGCCGGTGCCAGGTCGGGCGCGATCACGGCGTCGAGCGGCATTGGATTCCCCGCGAGCGCGGCGTTCAGCCGGTCGCGGTCGAGCGCGCCTTCCCAGCGCGCGACCACCACGGTCGCCACCGCGTTGCCGATGAAATTGGTCAGGCTGCGGCACTCGGACATGAAGCGGTCCACGCCCAGGATCAGCGCCATGCCGGCGACCGGCACCGACGGCACGATCGACAAGGTCGCGGCGAGCGTGATGAAGCCCGCGCCGGTGACGCCCGCCGCGCCCTTGGAGCTGAGCATCGCGACGACGAGCAGGGTCAGCTGCTGGCTGAGCGACAGATGGACATTGGTCGCCTGCGCGATGAACAGCGCCGCCAGCGTCATGTAGATATTGGTGCCGTCCAGGTTGAACGAATAGCCCGTCGGCACGACCAGCCCGACCACGCCCTTGTCGCAGCCGGCCTGCTCCATCTTGCCGATCAGGCTGGGCAGCGCGGCTTCGGACGAGGAGGTGCCGAGCACCAGCAGCAGCTCGGCACGCAGATAGACGATCAGCTTGACGATCGAGAAACCATGCGCCCGCGCCACCGCGCCGAGCACCACCAGCACGAAGAAGATCGAGGTGAAATAGAAGGTCGCGACCAGCGCGCCGAGATTGACCAGAGATCCGACGCCATATTTGCCGATGGTGAAGGCCATGGCGCCGAACGCCCCGATCGGCGCGGCGCGCATCAGGATGCCGACCAGCCGGAACACGACCAGCGCCAGCCGCTCGATCAGGTCGAGCACCGGTGCGGCGGGCTTGCCGACCAGCGACAGCGAGATGCCGAACAGGATCGCGACGAACAGGGTCTGGAGGATCGATCCGTCGGTCAGCGCGGAGACCATCGTCGTCGGGATGATCGCCATCAGAAAGCCGGTGACGGTCGTCTCGTGCGCCTTGTGCGTGTAATCGGCGATCGCGCCCTGATTGAGCGAGGCGGGGTCGACGTTCATGCCCGCGCCCGGCTGCACCACATTCGCCACGACCAGCCCGACGATCAGCGCGAGGGTGGAGAAGACCAGGAAATAGCCGAACGCCTTGGCCGCGACCCGGCCCACCGAGGACAGCTCGCGCATCCCGGCGATGCCGCTGGCGACCGACAGGAAGATCACCGGCGCGATGACCATCTTGACCAGATTGATGAACCCGTCGCCGACTGGCTTCAGCGCCGCGCCCGTATCGGGCCAGAAATGGCCGACCGTCACGCCGAGCAGGATCGCCACGAGAACCTGCACGTACAGATGCCGCCAGATCGGCGTTCGCACGGCGGGTCGTCCGCTATCGGTGGTGCCCTGGATGATCATTCAGTCCCTCTCGGCGCGCGACGCGCGCTGTCGGCCGCTTTCTGGCGAGCGGCTGGTGGTCAGGATACGGCGCCAGAAAGCCGATGGGAGAAGTTTCGAAAATGGGAACATTAAATATTGAATTCAGATGGTTGGTGCAAAATGAGGGGGCAATTCGCTTTGGTTTATGTGCGTAAATCCACACATGACATTACTGCAATGTGTGATATGTCGCCCATATGAGTGGGCAACTCTCCCCTACCAGAATCCGGCTGATCGCGGCAGCGGCGCTGATCCTGCTCGCCGGCGCGCTGCTGCTCTGGGCCGGCACCCGCTGGGCGCGCGCGCGGGCCGATGCCGTGGCCGACGTCGCCGCGACGCAGACCGCGCGCAGCCATGCCGGCCTGCTGGCGAGCGAGCTGCAGAAGTTCCGCCTGCTGCCCCTGGTGCTGGTCGAATATCCCGATGTCGCGACCGCGCTCGATACCCATGCCCCCGCCGCGATCGACCGGCTCAACCACACCCTCGAGCTGCTGGCGACGCGCACCGACGCGGCGGCGATATACGTCATCGATGCGAAGGGCGTCACGGTCGCCGCGAGCAACTGGCGCCTGCCAACGACCTTTGTCGGCCAGAATTACAGCTTCCGCCCCTATTTCCGCGACGCGATGGCGCGCGGATCGTCGGAGCTGTTCGCGCTCGGCACGATCAGCGGCCGGCCCGGCCTGTTCCTCGCGCGACGGCTGAGCGTCGACGGCCGGCCGGCGGGGACGGTGGTCGTCAAGGTCGAGTTCGACCGGCTCGAAGCGACCTGGGCGCGCACCGCGGGACCGAGCTTCGTCACCGATGCGCACGGCGTCATCCTCATCACCAGCGTGCGCGACTGGCGCTTCCGCACCACGCATCCGCTCGATCCGGCGACTCTGGCGCAGGCGCGCACCACGCTGCAGTTCGGCAACAAGCCGCCGCGCGCCGCCCCGATCGCGCTGGCAGGGGCAGCGGCCACCGCGAACCTCGGCAGCGGCGAAGCGCAATATCGCGTCGGATCCACGCCGGTGCCGTTGGTCGGCGCGCGGCTGGTCCATCTCGAACCGCTCGCCGCACCCCTCGCCGCCGCCACGACCAGCGTGCGCCTCTGGGGCCTCGCCATCCTGATCATCCTCGGCGCAGGGGCCGGGCTGGCCTGGCGCGCCCGCGAGAAGCGCCAGCTGCAGCGCGAGGCGCAGGCCGCGCTGGAGGGCGAGGTCGCCCGCCGCACCGCCGAGCTGCGCGAGACCAACCAGCAGCTCACCGTGGAATCGCGCGAGCGCGCCGATGCCGAGCGCCGCTTCCGCGCCGCGCGCGAGGAACTCGCCCAGGCCAACCGGCTCGGCTCGCTCGGCCAGATCACCGCCGGCGTCGCGCACGAGATCAACCAGCCGGTCGCCGCGATCCGCACCTTCGCCGAAAATGCCGGGACCTTTCTCGACCGCGACCAGATCGAACCGGTACGCGGCAACCTCGCCCAGATCATCGATCTCACCGCGCGGATCGGCACGATCACCGCCGAGCTGCGCAACTTCGCCCGCCGCCGCACGCCCGCCCGCGGCGCCATCGCGATCGGCTCGGTGATCGACGGCGCGTTGCTGATCCTGGGCGAGCGCGCGCGGGAGGTGGTGAAGGTCGACCTCACGCCCGCGATCCGCGAGACACGGGTGGCGGGCGACCGCGTCCGGCTGGAGCAGATCCTGGTCAATCTGCTGCAGAACGCGCTCGACGCGGTAGACGGCGTGACCGCCCCGCGCATCCTGATCGCCGCCGTCACTTCGGGCACCGACGTGACCGTAACGGTCGGCGACAATGGCGCGGGCGTCGACCCGACCATCGCCGACCAGCTCTTCGCGCCCTTCGTCTCGGCCAAACCCGAAGGGCTCGGGCTCGGCCTCGCCATCGCGCGCGACATCGCCCGCGAATTCGGCGGCGAGCTCGAGATCGGCAGTTCCGCGCTCGCCGGCGCGGCCTTCGCGCTCCGGCTGAAGCGCGCCTGATGCTGTTCCCGACCGAGCAGAGCATCTATTTCGTCGAGGATGATGCGCAGCTCCGCGCGGCGACGATCCAGACGCTGGAGCTGGCCGGGCTGACGGTGCGTCCCTTCGCCAGCGCGACCGAGGCGTTGCCCGAGATCCGTCCCGATTTCGCCGGCGCGATCGTCTCGGACATCCGCATGCCCGGGATCGACGGGCTGCAATTGCTCGAGCGCGTCCGCGCGATCGACCCCGACATCCCGGTCATCCTGATCACTGGCCATGCCGATGTCGCGATGGCGGTGGGGGCGCTGCGCGACGGCGCCTTCGATTTCCTGACCAAGCCCTTTGCGACCGACCATCTCGTCGCCGCCGCCAACAAGGCGCTGGAGAAGCGCCTGCTGGTGCTTGACAATCGCCGCCTGCGCGCCGCGGCGGCCGCAGTCGACGAGGCCGGGCCGCTGATCGGCGACAGCGCCGCGATGGTGCAATTGCGCGGCACGATCCGCCAGCTCGCGCTCGCCGATATCGATGTGCTGGTCGAGGGCGAGACCGGCACGGGCAAGGAGCTGGTCGCGTTGCTGCTCCACCGCCTCGGCGCGCGCCGCAGCCGGCCTTTCATCGCGGTCAATTGCGGCGCCCTGCCCGAGGCGATCGCCGAGGTCGAGCTGTTCGGCCATGCCGCCGACAGCGTGCCGCACACCCGCCTCGCGCGGATCGGCCAGATCGAGGCGTCGAGCGGCGGCACGCTGTTGTTGGACGAGATCGATAGTATGGCCCCAGCCGTCCAGACCCGCCTGCTCCGGGTCTTGGAGGAGCGCGAAGTCCACCCGATCGGCGACACCCGCCCGCGCTCGGTCGACCTGCGCGTGATCGCGACGAGCAAGACCGATCTCGGCCGCGCCGCGAGCGAGGGCCGCTTCCGCCCCGATCTCTATTACCGCCTGAACGTCGTCCGCCTCCGCGTGCCGCCGTTGCGCGAACGCCCCGAGGATGTGGCGCAGCTCTTCGCCGGCTTCGTCGAGGAGGCCAAGCAGCAGACCGGCGGCAAGGCCTTCGCGCTGACCGACAGCATCCGCCGCCATCTCAAATCGCATGACTGGCCGGGCAATGTCCGCGAGCTGCGCAACTTCGCCTTCCGCGCGGTGCTCGGCCTGGCGGAGACCCCCGACGCCACCCCGATCGGCGACCGGCCGAGCCTGCCGCAACGCCTCAACCAGTTCGAGGCAGCCGCGATCGAGGAGGTGCTGCGCGCCACCGGCGGCAGCGTCGCCGCCGCGCTCCCTTTGCTCGGCATTCCGCGCAAGACCTTCTACGACAAGGTTGCCCGGCTCGGCATCCGGATCGAGGACTTCCGCGCACGCTCCTCGGCCGATCCATGACGGCCTTTGTCATGCATCCCGCAGCCTATGTCATTTGAGATGACAGCGCGCTTCCCGCAATCTCGCATGCGAACCTGGCCCCCGAGATCGGCCTGGAACCCGTGCTTATGCGACCCGTACTGGTTCCCGGCCGGGGCGCCGCTCGTGCAAGCGGGCGGCGCCCGATTATCTTCCCACGAAGACGAACGGCGCCCAGTTGACCGGTTGTTCCGATGCCGCGACCGGCCTGCCGTCGATCATGCCGAGCATCGCGCGGCGCAGCGCCTCGGCCGGGTCGGTGCCGCGCCCGTACCGCTTGACCGTCTCGACCGAGAGATAGGCCGCCGCATCGTCGCGTACCGCCCAATGCGACACCAGCAGGTTGCGCCCGCCGGCATAGAGGAAGGCGCGGGCGAGGCCAGTCAGCCCGGCGTCGTCGGCGCTGCCGCCGGCCGCGGTGTTGCACGCCGACAGCACCACCCAGGCGGCATCCAGGCGCAGCCGCATGATCTCGCTCGCGGTGAGCAGGCCGTCGTCGCTGCCGCCCGGCGTCACCACCAAAGCCGGTTCCTCCAGCCCGTCCAGCTCGCCCGCGACCAGCCCGTGCGTCGCGAACGCGACCACGCCGGCATGACCGAAATCGGTGGTGCGGATCGCCTCCTCGGTCGCTGCCGCGCCGGTCAGCACATGTTGGTTGCGGGCGCCGAGCGCGGTGCCGATCGCGCGCAGCTCCGGCTCGGTCGCGGGCAGAGCCGGCAAATCCTGCACCTGTCGCGCCATGCCGGCGGAGCGGAAAGCGGGCGCACTGCTCGGGCCGGCGGCGGCGAGCAGCGGCGCGCCGACCGCGACGAACTGTTCCGGGTTGCCGGCCTGGGGGGCAGCCTCGCGCCGCGTCGTGACGCTTGCGATCGAAGGCAGGGTGACCAGCGCATGATCGCGGACCAGCCAGCGCGCGGTGCGCAGCGTCTGCCCGCCACGCGCGGGCGCGAGCGCGGCGAAGGGCAAAGCGCCGAGCCCCGAATTGGCCGCGATCAGCAACCGGCGCTTGCCCGCCATCGCCGTCTCGATCGGCCTGGGGAACAGGATAGCGTGCAACTGCCCCGATGCTGCAAAGTCGAACGGCGCCTGCGATTCCGGGGCGAAGCTGACGCGCAGCCGGCTCACCAGCCGGTTGATCGCCTCGCCGCCCTGATCGGCCGACGCCATCGTCACCCGATCGCTTGTGATCAGGAACAGGCCTGTCCGGATCTCGCCGACCGCCGCGACCAGCAGCGCCTCATCCTCGCCGAGCCCGGCTTGCGCCGCGCGCAACGTCAAAGGGTCGGCCAACTCGCCGGCAATGGAAGCGGGTGCACGGGCACGGAGCGCGGCGGTGCGCTCCTCGAGCCGCGCCGTCAGCGCCTTGCGATCCGCGCCGGCCTGTTCGATCGTCGCGGCATCGGCGCCGCGCCCGGCCAGCCGGAGTTGCCGGTCGAGCAGCCGTTCCAGCTCGGTCGCGGCGTCCTGTCGTTCGCGCAGCAACGTCGCCACTGCGGGATCGGCCGCCGCCGATCGCTCGGCTGCCTCGCTCGCCGCGCGCCCGGCGGAGTTCATCGTGACGCGCTGGGCGAAGCGAAACGCCTGTTCGGGATCGTTGGCGCCGATCGCCGCGTCGAGCGCCCAGCCATAGGCCGACCGCGCCTCGAGATCCTGGCCGGTGCGGTGCGCGCCGGCGGCAAGCAGGCGGCGCAGGCGGACATCGACGGCATCGGCGGCCGCCCGGGCCCGGGCAAGGCCGGCCTGGGTGTCCCCCGCCCGCACCTCGATCGCGCCGAGCCGCGCTTCGCCGGCCAATGTGCTGATATCCTCGGGCGGCAGGACAAGGTGACGCAGCCGCTGCGCTTCGGCCTGGGCAGTCCGCGCCTCGGCGACCGCGCCGAGTTTCAGCGCCTGCACCGCCATGCGATCGCCGCCGCCGATCCGGTCGCGGTGATGCGGCGGGAATTTCCGCGCGCGAATCTCGGCGATCGCATTCTGGGTGGCGAGCGCCCCGGCACGGTCGCCCGAGGCGGCGAGCGCACCGGCGACCGTCTCGCGCGCGATCAACGTCCGGTCGGCTTCCGCACCGAGATCGGTCGTCAGAATCTTCGTCGCGGCTTCCGCGACGGTGCGCCCTTCCTCGATCTTGCCCTGCGCGAGCAGCGCCTGGGCGAGCGTGCTCATATAATTGGCGGTCTGCTGCTTCTCGCCGAACCGCGCCACCGCGATGTCGACCGCGCGGCGCGCCGTCACCTCGGCCTCGGACGAGCGCCCGAGCTGGAGCTGCAGCCGCGCCAGCGTGTTGAGGTTGGAGGCCATGAAGGGATGGCCGGCGGGCAGGAATTTCTCGAGATCGGCGGCGGTGGCGCGCCCGGCCTCGATCGCTTCCTCGATCTGCCCCGCCGCGCTGAGATAGACCGGCAGGTTGGACATCCACACGGCCGCATTGGGCGGCACGGGATCGAGCCGCTTCGCCTCGGCGATCGCCTTGCGCGAGAGCTCGATCGCCCGGTCATAATTGCCGAACTCGAATTCGGCATTGGCATAGTTGGACCATGCCGCCGCAATCTCGTTGCTTGCCTTGCCGCCATATTGCGCCAGCCGCCGCTCGAGCACCTCGGCGCCGACCTTGCGTGCCTCGTCGTGGCGGCCGAGCGTCATCAGGATGACGAACTGGCCGTTCATCAGATCGGTGACGCGCGTCGCATAGGGCGCCCCTCCGGGTTTCAGCCGCGCGATCAGATTTTCGGTGCGGGCCAGCGCGCCTTTGATGTCGCCCTGGAGATAATCGGCGGTGACCAGCTCCGATTCCGCCACGGCCAGTTCGGGATGTCCCGCAGGATAGAGCGTCTGCGCATAGGCGACCACGCCGTCCCACGCCTTGCGATAGGCGGCGGGATCGGCGCCCTCGTCCAGCGCGTCGGCGGCCTTCTTCATCGCCTCGAGCCGCGCGAGCTTTGCCGGCGCGATCGTCTGCGCCTGAAGCGGTGCAGCAATCAGGGCCACGGCGATCATCGCCGCGCCCGTCGGTCCGAAACGATTCACGGTCCCCTCCGTCAGCCTTTGGGCGCGACCCCGTTTGGGGGAGTGTAGGTCCGAAGCGGCCGATTGCAATTGTCTCTCCGCTCTGTCCTAACAGCCATTGTCACTGAGCGGCGCGGCCGGAGTGCGCTAGGGGAGAGCATTGCACGGACGAAGCGATGACAGGCCTGAATATCCTTTATGTCGAAGACGACGCGCGGCTTGCCGAGGAGGTGGGGCGGATGATGTCGGCGGAGGGCAACCGGTTTTTCTGGACCGCCAGCGGCGAGGAGGGCCTGCGCCGTGCCGCGGCCGAGCCGTTCGACGTGGTCATCCTCGATCGCATGCTGCCCGATCTCAGCGGCGTCGAGATCGTCAGCCGGTTGCGCGATGCGGGCGTCGCGGCGCCGGTGCTGATGCTCTCCGCGCTCGGCCGCGCCGAGAACCGCATCGAGGGGCTCGATGCCGGGGTCGACGATTATATGGCCAAGCCGTTCGACCCGCCCGAGCTGATCGCGCGGGTCCGCGCGCTCCACCGCCGCGCCGCGGGGCTCGCGCACAGCGCGGTGATCCTGTTCGGCGAGCTGGAATGCCATGTGAAGGCCCGCACCGTGCACCGCCAGGGCCGGCACATCCCGCTCAGCCCCAAGGAATTCAAGCTGTTCCGCTATTTCATCGAAAATGCCGGTGAGGTGGTGACGCGCGAGATGCTGCTCCGCAACGTCTGGAACCTGTCCTTCGACCCGCAGACCAATGTCATCGACGTCAATGTCGGCCGGTTGCGACGCAAGCTTGAGGAAGGCTTCGACACCCCCGTGCTGGAGACGATCTGGGGCACCGGATACCGATTGGTGACGGCTTGAGCGGCGAGAGAATTGCGGCCCTGACGGGCAAGGTTCGGATATCGCTGGTCACTCGTGTCGTGCTCGGGGTGGCGGCGCTCGCGCTGGCCGCGACGGCGTTGCTCTACGGCGCGACCTTGTGGGTGGTGCGCAGCGAGAGCGACGCGGCGCTTGCGCGGGGCGTGGACGTGGAGATCGCGGCTTTGTCCGATATCTATGCGACCGGCGGCGAGCGCGAGCTGGTCGCCCGGATCGGCGACCGGCTGGCGCTGCGCGCCCGGGACGTCGACCAGACGCATTATCTTCTCGCCGATGGCAGCGGCGGGCATGTCGCCGGGGATATCGTCCACTGGCCATTGCTCTCGGCGGAGAACAGCCAGTCGGGCTTTGTGACGCTTGCCGATGGCACCCCGGTCTTTGCCCGCGCGACTCAGCTCGCGCCCGGCGTCCGCGTCATCGCGGCGCGCGAATATGACGGCCGGACGCGCTTGCTGGTGCGGATCGGCCAGGCCTTTGCGCTTGCCGGCCTGGCGATCGTCGCGGCGGCGCTGGCGCTTGCATGGCTGACCGCGCGGCGGTTGCGGCGGCGCGTCGATGCGGTGAACAGGGCGTTTCGCGGAATCGAGCAGGGCGATCTGCAACGCCTGGTGCCGGGCGCTACGCGGCGCGACGAGCTGGGCGAACTGGCCGACCACGCCAATCACCTGATCCGCCGCCTCGCGGCGCTGATCGAGGCGCAGCGCAACGTGACCGATCAGGTCGCGCACGAGATCCGCACCCCGCTCGCCCATCTCGACACGCATCTGCTGCGGTTGATCGATCGCAGCGTCGATCCGGTGCTGGTCGAAGGGCTGGGCGATGTCCGCAACGAGGCGCGGGGCATTGCGGAGATGCTCGATTCGCTGCTCGACATCGCCGCGAGCGAGGCGCGGCGCGGCGACCGCACCGGCCTCGAACGCATCGATCTGTCGGCGCTCGCCGCCGAGGTGGGAGACCTTTATGCCGGCAGCGCGGAAGAGCTCGGCTTCGATCTGCAGATGGCGATCGCGCCCGGCGTGACGCTGGCGGGCGACGAGATGCAGATCACCCGATTGCTGTCGAACCTGCTCGACAATGCCTTCAAATATGCCGGGCTTGGCGCGCGGATCGAGTTGATCGTCGAGCCCGGGCCGCGCATCATCGTCCGCGACAATGGACCGGGAGTGCCGGAGGCGATGCGCGAGCGGATCTTCGATCGTTTCCAGCGTGGAGCGGGCGCGGGCAAGGGGCACGGCCTCGGCCTGGCGCTGGTCCGCGCCATCGCCAGGCGGCACGGCCTGAGCGTCGCGTGCGGAGATGCGGGGCCAGGCGCGGCGTTCATCCTCGAACGGGAGAGCGGCGCATGATCGGGATCGGGCTTTCGGTCGCCCTCGCTTTGGGCGTTACCGTGCAGGGCGAGGATCCGGTGCAGGCGAACCCGGTGCAATCGGTATCCGACGCGCTGGAGCGCGGCGCGGCCGCGGAAGCGGCGGACGATCCCCATGCCCTGGCCGAAGCCGCGGGGACGCTCGACGCGCTCGGCGCCCGGCCGGCGGAAGCGGGGACGGACGTCATAAAGCGCTGGCGCGAACTCGCCGCAGCGCGGGGCGTGGTCCTGCCGATCCTGCGCGGCCGCGCGCTCGGCCCGGCCTATCGCCAGGGCGTGCTCGATTCCCGCGCGACGCTCACCACCGAGCAGGTCTTCCTCGCCGGGCAGAAAGCCGAGGTGGCGCTGGTGCCCGAATCCGGGCGCACGCTCGACTTCCGCATCGTCGCTTCGGACAACAACAATATCTGCGATCGCCCGGCCGCCGCACCGCGCGCGGTCTGCACCTGGTTGCCGGTCTTCACCCGCCGGGTCGCGATCCGCATCACCAACCCGGCCGATAAGCCGGTGCGCTATTTCCTGGTGAGCAACTAAGCCGCCGCCTGCATTTCCGCCGCGATGTCGCGCAACGCCTGCTCGAAGGCATCGGCCGGCTGGCCGCCCGAGATGAGATAGCGGTCGTTGATCACGATCGCCGGCACCGAGCTGATCCCGCGCGATTGCCACAGCTTCTCCGCGCTGCGCACTTCCTCCGCGTACCGGCCGGACGCGAGAATCTCGCGTGCGGCATCGCCATCGAGCCCCACTTCCTCGGCGATCCGTGCGAGCACCGCGTGATCGGACGGATTCTCGCCTTTGGTGAAATAGGCCTCGAACAGGGCGTGCTTGAGCGCGGCCTGTCGGCCCTGTTCCTCCGCCCAGTGGAGCAGGCGGTGCGCGTCGAAGGTGTTGTAGATCCGGCTCTGCTCGGACCCGTTCATCGTGAAGCCGACATCGGCGGCGCGGGCACGAATCATCTCGCGGTTGGCGGCCGATTGCGCCGGGGTAGATCCGTACTTCTGGGCGATATGCTCGACGATGTTCTGCCCCTCCGCGGGCATGGCCGGGTTGAGCTCGAACGGCTGGAAGATGATCGTCGCATCGACCTCGTCGCCGATCCGGTCGAGCGCTTCCTCGAGCCCCTTCAGGCCGATGATGCACCACGGGCAGGATATGTCGGATACGAAATCGATCTTCATCGGGCCGGCCATCGCTCATCTCCACTAGGGGCGCATCGGATATAGGAATGCGAGCCCGTCCGGCGAAAGGGGCGGCGTGGTGATCGCACAAGCGGGTTGACCCGCCACTGTCGATCGGCCCAGATCGCCGGCAACAAATGACGGGAGAGCGAGACATGGGCGAGGCACATACGGGGCTGGAATTGCGGTCGACGGTCACCAGCGGCGGCGAACTGAAACTGGACCTGGCCGAGGTGACGCTGGACGCGCCCGGCCCCGACGAGGTGATCGTGCGGATCGAGGCCTCGCCGATCAACCCGTCCGATCTCGGCCTGTTGCTCGGCCCGGCCGATCTCTCGACGCTGCAGGCCGGTGGCACGGCTGACCGGCCGACGCTGACCGCGACCATCCCGCCGCAGCGCATGGGGATGATGAAACCGCGGCTCGATCAGTCGATGCCGGTCGGTAACGAGGGCGCGGGCACGGTGGTCGACGCCGGCGCGAACGTCGCGCATCTGCTCGGCAAGAAGGTCGGCATGATCGGCGGCGCGATGTACGCGCAATATCGCAAGCTGCCGGGGCGCGACTGCATCGTCCTGCCCGGCGGGGCGACCGCGGCGGACGGCGCCTCGATGTTCGTCAATCCGCTCACCGCGCTGGGTTTCGTCGAGACGATGCGGGCTGAAGGCCACAAGGCGATCGTCCACACCGCCGCCGCCTCCAATCTCGGTCAGATGCTCAACAAGATCTGCCTCGCCGACGGCGTGCCCCTGGTGAACATCGTCCGCAGCGAGGCTCAGGCCGCGATCCTGCGTGCGATCGGCGCGACTCATATCGTCGACAGCACGGCCCCCGATTTCATGGCGACGCTCACCGATGCGATCGCCGAAACCGGCGCGACGCTCGGCTTCGACGCGATCGGCGGGGGCAAGCTCGCCGGCCAGGTCCTGACCGCGATGGAGGCGGCGGCCAACCGCAACGCCGCCAGCTACAGCCGCTACGGTTCGACGACGTTCAAGCAGGTCTATATCTATGGCGCGCTCGATTTCGGGCCGACCGTCCTCGACCGGGCCTTCGGCATGTCGTGGAGCATCGGCGGGTGGCTGTTGACGCCGTTCCTGATGAAGGCCGGCCAGGAGACGATGATGCGCCTGCGCCAGCGGGTCGCCGACGAGCTGACCACGACCTTCGCCAGCCATTATAGCGCGACGATCAGCCTGGCCGATGCGCTGCGGCCCGAGATCGTCGACGCCTATCAGCGCAAGACGACCGGCGAGAAATATCTGATCGATCCCAGCCGATAGGCGTGAGGAGGTTCGGCGAAAGGGGAATGGCGCACCCGACATGAAAGCGATGAGCACTCACTCATCGGGAAATTCTGATTGCCCTCATCATCTGATGCCCGCTTCGCGCCCAAAGGCGGCCGTCGCGCCATCGGGATCCCTGACCCGGAAAGCGGCGTTCCAGCCGCGCGCTTCCACGCAGGAAAAAAATTTGCAGAACGATGTCGAATTCCGACAAGCTCGTTCGTCGTCCCGCTGAGACGCCACAGGGGCCGGCTCGAACAAGGAGACAGACGATGCGCGTTATGGTGTTCGCGATGGCAACCGAGAACGGCGAGAAGGGCCTGGAACCGACGCCCGAGATGCTCGAAGCGTGGGAGGCGATGGACAAGTTCACCGAGGAGCTGGTCAATGCCGGCGTCATGGTGGCCGGCGCCGGTCTCAAGCCCACCGCCGAGGGTAAGCGCATCGTCTGCGATGGCCCCCGCCGCACGGTGATCGACGGGCCGTTTGCCGAGGGCCGTGAGATCGTCGCCGGCTTCTCGATCTGGGAGGTCAAGGACATGGACGAGGCCGTGGCCTGGGCGAAGCGCAGCCCCAATGTCATGGCGGGCGCGAGCGTGATGGAGATCCGGCCGTTCTACGAGGCGGCGGATCTGGCCGATTTCGTGACGCCCGAGGAGCTCGCGACGCCGCGTGAGGGCGAGCGCGGGAGGCTCGGCGTCGCCTGATAGCACCGGCTGGAGCCGGCCAGGGAGCCGGCTTGTCTCCCCTGCGGCCTTGGCCGAAAAGGCCGCATGACCGCGGGCGAGACGCACCAGACGATCGAAGCGACCTTTCGCATAGAACGGGCCAGGCTCATCGCGGGCCTGGCCCGAATGGTTCGGAATGTCGACCTTGCCGAGGAGCTGGCGCAGGACGCGCTGGTCACGGCCCTGTCCGAATGGCCCAGGACCGGCGTCCCGGCCAATCCGGGCGCCTGGCTGATGACGACCGCCAAAAACCGCGCCATCGATGCAATCCGTCGCGACAGGATGCGCGAGCGCAAGCATGAGGAGATCGCGCGTGAGCATGACGGCGCGCCCCTCCGGAATTTCGGCGACGACACGGACCTGATCGTCGCTCCGGACGACGATCTTGGTGACGAGCTGTTGGGTCTCATTTTCGCTGCCTGCCACCCGATCCTGTCGGCCGACGCCCGCGCGTCACTCACGCTGCGTGTCGTTGGCGGCCTGACGACGGACGAGATCGCTCGCGCCTTTTTGTCGAATGAGGCGACGATCGCCCAGCGCATCGTCCGCGCGAAAAAGACGATCGGAAAGGCCGGGCTCGACTTCGCGGTGCCGCGCGGCGCCGAACGGGCGGCGCGGCTCTCCTCGGTGCTAGAGGTCATCTACCTGATCTTCAACGAAGGCTATGCGGCCACGGCGGGCGACGACCTTGTCCGGCCGGGCCTGTGCCTTGAGGCGCAACGGCTGGGCCGCATGCTGGCCGGGCTGATGCCCGAGGACGCGCCCGAGACTGCCGAAGTGCTCGGCCTCCTGGCCCTGATGGAGATCCAGGCGTCACGCCTGGGCGCGCGCACCGGGCCGGACGGCGCCTTCGTGCCGCTCACCGAACAGGATCGCGCGCGCTGGGATTCTTTGCTGATCCGCCGGGGCCTGGATGCGCTGGCGCGCGCCGAAGCGCTGGCCAAAGAATTTGGGGCCAAAGAACTTGGGGGCGGCGCAGAGAGGGACGATAGGGGCCCTTATGTGCTGCAAGCCGCGCTCGCCGCCTGCCACGCCCGCGCGCGAAAGGCCGCCGATACCGACTGGCCCCGCATCGCGGCGCTCTACGACGAGCTGCGAACCGTGGCGCCCTCACCGGTAGTCGATCTCAATCGCGCGATCGCCCACAGCATGGCGTTCGGTCCCGAAGCTGGCCTCAGGCTGGTGGACGAGATCGCCGACGCCGACGCGCTGCGCCACTATGCGCCCTTGCCGGCGGCGCGGGGCGACTTTCTGTTCCGGGCCGGCCGACTGGCCGAGGCGCGCTCGGAATTCAAGGCTGCGGCCACGCTTACCCGCAACGCGCGGGAAAGGGCCTTTCTCCTCGCACGGGCGGACGCCTGCGACGGCAAGCACTGAATCCTGTTTCCGAGGCGCTGCCCGGCAAGTCGGAGGGCGCCGGCCCGCTCCCGGCCCATTTGAGCCGATCGGTGCCCAACACTTCCCTGGACGGTCGTTTTTGGCGCACCCGACAGGAGTCGAACCTGTGGCCTCTGCCTTCGGAGAACACCACCCGCGCTGGTTTGCCTCGTCGTTGCTGGCGTTCGCGCGCGCTTGTCGGCGGAACATGACGTGAATCGACGCGGGTAACACCCGACTGTCCGTGCTACGCATGAAATGCTCCTTCCGTTTCGCCGATCAACATCGCGCCGAGCGCCCTCGCGACATGGCGGGGTATCTGGAACTGAATATTATCTTCGTCCCAGCGCGCCTTGCTCACAGTGAGCAGGATCACGTCACCTTCCGGGCTGTCGACCACTTCGAATATCTGGCCGCCGGTCTGGATGCGCGCGCGATTCACAAGCTGGCCGCCACTTCGCGCGCCATGCCGATCGACGGGCACACCCGGATCAGCTTCACGCCAGCGTATACGTAATACTCGCCGTCAGCGAGGTAGCAGGCAATCTGGCCATGTATAAAAACGGTCGTCATTTCACTTTCCTCGCTTGGTGTGCCCGCTGCCTCAGTCGCCCCATAAGACGCTTACGGCGCTTGCGGGCATCCACGACAGACGCCTCTATTTCGGTCAGCTCGCGCCAATCAGCATCGGTCATGTACTGCTCATTCTTCATAACGCTACACATAGCGTTAGATAACGCATCCTACAAGCGTTATCTCCGCTTATTATTTATCGATGCCAGCGCCTCTTCCTGATAGTCCGGGTGGTGGTGCGCGTAGAGTTCGGTCGTGCGAGCATCGGAGTGCCCAAGCCATCCGCCGATATGGAATAGCGACACGCCTTTCTGCGCCATCCATGTTCCGCAGGTATGCCGCATCGTATGCGGGGTCACGTTATCCAGACCGGCCCGCTTGCACGCGTTGCCGAACGACCCGTTGCCGGGCTTGTCTGGATCGCCATACCATCCGCCACCGATGTCCTTGATCGGCCGCCCCGCGTCTGTGATGACAAAGCCGATATCGCTTCCCGCCCGACGCTTCGCCAGCTTCAGGAAGGTCGCGAGCTGGCGGGGAATCGGGATTCGTGCGCGACCCTTCTTCGTGCGCTTGCCATCCTCGCGGGCGAAATTGATCTTGCCGCCCTTCAGATCCACTTGCGGCCATCGCAGCGACAGGATCGCTTCATGCCTGGCGCCGGTGTAGAGCCCAATCAGCACGAACAGCGGCAGATACATGCGCACATCGCTGCGCCCGGTTCTGGCCGCGTTGAGCAGCCGCGCCGCTTCGTTGACCGTCAGCCACCTGTCCTTGCCGTCCGGTTTCTCGGGAAGCGTGACGGGGACGGGGCGAGCGATCAGCCCGTCATTGTGGGCATAATTGATTGCTGCCCGCAGCGCGGTCAGTTCCCGGCGCACCGTGGCGACCGCGCGGCCACGCTGGCGGGCATATCGTTCGCAGCCGCCCTTGGTGATATGCCCGACCATCGTCGTGCCCCAGAAGGGCAGCAACGCGTCGATCGCAAAGCCAATGCGTTCGGGGTCCTGGGTCGTGGGGGCGTGCTGCGCCCCGTACAGGTCCAGCACTTCGGCGATGGAGACTAGGCCCGGATCGCGTGGACCTTGGCGCTGTCCGTCTTGGCGGTCGCGGATGAATTTCGCGAGCTCGCCTTCAGCCGTGCCGATGTCTGCCGTGCCAGTAGAACGTGAGTGCTCGCGGCCTTGCACGTACCAGACGATGTAGTGCTTGCCGCGCTTCTTGTTCCATTTGAGCGAGGCGCCGGTGTTGGGGCGGGGCATGTCTCCTTTGACCTCTCGATAAAGGCTTCAACGTCGATCTGGTCGAACAGGAACGCCTTGCCGATCCTGACGGCCGGCAGTCCCTTTGACCGCATGGTGCGGATTGTGCGCGTCGAGGGCAATCCGAACGAGTCGACCACCTGTTCCGCGGTCATGAGCTTCGTCATGTCAGGCTCCCGCGCGATGGGATTGAAGCGCAAAGCGGCGAGACGCGTAGCGGCTCGATCGGCGCAGCCGACGAAAGCCCGGTGACGCGAAGCGGCACGCGCACGGAAAGGGGTTCGGTCACTCCCCCACCCCTCTAATAGAGAGGATGGCCTCGGCGCGAGCGAGCCATGTCGCCTTGTCGCCGAGCAATTCCCACGGCGCATATTCGTTGTCGAAATCCTCTGCGACCCAATGCTCGTACAACGCCCGCGCAATCTCTTCCCGTACTCCTTCAGGGGGAGGGGAGAGGGCGCCGCTATCACAATGTAGGCACCTGACAGCGCCGCTAGTTTCCCGGCTCAGTCGATCGTATTTTCCGCGGCAAAACTGGCATAGCACACGCTCCCCCTCCCCGTCTGGAATTGGGGTGAGGGCGGAAGATGGCTCGTCCCATTGCGGGTCCGCAGCATGCACCCCAAGAGAATCGATCCTTGCGCCACCGTTTATGAGACGGAGAAGTTCCGACAGGCTGTCGACCTGATATTCCCGGCCGCGAACCGTGATCGGCATCGGGAATGCCTCCCCCTCTCCCCCCGTTGCGGGGTGTTGGGAGAAGGCGAGGCGGTGGCGGGCGAAAATGGGGGCCAGATACTCGCGATGGTCAAAATGGCAGTTCGCGCGGCTGTGGATGCTTGATATCGCGTTATAGCAGGCGTCGGCTTCATCAATATCGGCCTGGATCGCCTCGACGGGCGCTCGCTGTTCTGTATCGGTCATGATGCCTGTTCCTCGATTACGGTGATCTGGCTGCGGACGGGCACGAAGCGGCACTTGCTCAGGAACAGGCCGCACGCGGCGTGATCCTTGCCCCAGAAGCGCTCGACATGGCGCCGGGCCTCGTCCTCATTCTGGAAGGCGAGCGGGGTCCAGAGCCCACCCTGCGCATTCAGGATGCCGACGAACGACAGACCTTTGTAACCCGCGCTGTCGGACGTGATTGGCTCGCTCATTTCCCCTGTTCCTTCAGGTAGGCCCGAACGGAGAGGCCGAGGGGCGTGATCGCAAGGTTAAGCAGGGGCTGCCTCTTGGATTGGACCCGCTGCACGACGCCTCGTCCAATGAAGACCGACGCGTACGGCTCTGCGTTCCAGCGCCCTCTTAACAACGCCTCCCGCTGCGCCTCGCTCAGCCCCTCTGCCAGGGTGGCGGGGGTCATCGGTAGTGGCTCACGACATGCCAGCCGAACCGATGCGGCGCAGTCGGAATTCCGATCGCGATCATCGCTTCCATAATATCGGCGGCCCACTGATTGATGTCGGATGTCGGGAAATCGTCGATGCTGATCGGCGCGGGGAAGCCTTCGAAATTCGCCGTCTTCTGCACGACATGACCGAGGGCCGCATACTCGCCGCTCATACCATCTAACAGGACGGTGATATTGCCCGATGGGTTCGCCGTCGCCTCGAAAGCGCTATCGAGATAGGGCTCTGCACGCTCGTAGTTGATGCTCTCGTAGGGTAGGATCACGCCGAACAGGACGTAGCTGTTGCATTGAACGCTCATTTCGCCTTCCTCCTCGGCCGCACCACCCTGATTGAATCACCGTGGCGATGGAGCTTGGCGGCGAAGCGCAGCAGCCGTTCGATCGGCGAAACGCGGGTACCGCCGAACATGCCGAACGGGGCGCGGCTGTCGCTGGTGATATGGACGCGGCGCCAGTCGATCGCCTGTCTGCGCGCGTGCGTTGGGGCGTGGATGTCGAGCTTCATGCTAGCGTGTCCGAGGCGTAGCCGATGCCGCAGAACGGGCAGTAGGACGCGAACATGCCAACAGCCTTCTGCTTGCCGCGCCCGGTTTCGATCTGGTCGGTTACGATCATCGTCCGCGCCGTCTGATCCGCTCCCAGCATGATCGGGAGCATGATGCGGGTGTTGCGCTCAGCAAGTTTCGCGTCGACCGTTTCGATACAGTTGCAAGCCATACTCTCTCTTCCTTCTACCGGGCTGTGCCCTTGATACTAACCGTGCTTTCCGACCGGGGGAGGGTCGTCCGCCTCGCACGTTGATGGGCTAGCGGGGGCCGGGGAAAGTCAGGCGCCTGCGCTTCGCGCACCGTCGCTCTTATCCTTCGGACCAAGCCCCTGCGGGTCTTGGCGCTTCGCGTTTCGATCGACTGGCGGGGTGCGCGCGAAGACGGACTTCGCTGGATCGCGCATACGCAGCATGTCGTGGTGAGCGTCCTGCGCTCGCATGTAGGATTCGCGTTCGTAGTTCATGCCGCCTCCCTCTCGCCTTCGCGGGTCAGGGTATCGACGGGCACGCCAAGCCATTTGCTCAGCGTCTCGAAAGCCCAGTCGACATAGGCGGCGCGCTCCGGCTCGGTCATCGACGCAAAGCTGATGCTGTCGAAGTTCTTGACCACCTCGCCGCTCGGGAGCTTGGTCACGGTGAACAGCCCGCGCCGCTCCTTCAGGATGCGGTGGAGCATCTGGTCGTCCAGAGCGTCACCCTCGCACCGCTCGCTGAGCATGGGGGCGCTGATGCCGAGCACGATCCAGTACAGCGCGATCCTGCGGCTGTTACCCTGGGTCCGGGTGATCTTGAGCCTGACCTTGCCGTTGATGGCGTCCAGCGCCTTCTGAGCGGCAGGGCAGGCCGGGAACAGGCCGCCAAGCCTGCGTTCGAAAAACAGAGGTGCGGTGTCAGCCATTGGAGAGCTTCCTTTCCCATGCGACGCGCCCCGGCCACGCCCACCAGAAAGCGGCGGCGGCAATGAGCGCCTTGAAGTCGTACTTGTCCTGAAACGTCAGCCACCCGATCCGGTGTTGCTCGCCGTGATGGTGCGAGCAGAGCGGCACCGCGAACCGATCGCTCGCCTTGGTGCCCATGCCCTTATCGCCGCCGGCATCGACGTGCGCGGCCTCAATCTTTCCCGCGCAATCGTCGTTGGCGACAGCGCAGTTCCGGCCGCGAATCCACTGGAGGAAACCGGGTGCCGATTTCTCAGCCGGGCGCGGCGCGTTCCGGTGACGGGAACGGGTGTCGACGCGGGCCATCAGAAGGGGATATCCGGATCAAGATCATCGTCGACGAACGAACCAGCGCCCCCGCCAGTGGCCGCAGGGGCCGTGCCAGCACTTGATTGACGGTCGCTGCCACCACCCGGCCCGTCGAGCATGGTGAGGACGCTGCCGAAGCCCTGAAGGACGATCTCGGTGGAGTATTTATCCTGGCCCTGCGCGTCCTGCCATTTACGGGTCTGAAGCGACCCTTCGATATAGACCTTGCTGCCCTTGCGCAGATAGCGTTCGGCGACGTTGGCAAGGCCCTCGCTGAAGATCGCGACCGAATGCCATTCGGTCTTTTCCTTCTTTTCGCCGGTGTTCTTGTCTTTCCACGATTCCGACGTGGCGATGCGGAGGTTCACGACCTTGCCGCCGTTCTGGAACGACCGGCTTTCCGGGTCGCGGCCAAGCGCGCCGATCAGCATAACCTTGTTGAGAGAGGCGGTCATTATGAAGAGCTCCGATCCATCGTTGCGATTTCAGCTTCGCGAGCATCCCACTCGCGCTGGAACTGGCGGGCCTCGGGGCCGTCGAGCGCGTCGACCACTTCCTCGTTCGCCGCGCGCCAGCGGTTGAGGGCGGCGATCGTTTCGTTCTGGCGCATGGAGGCGATCAGGCCGGCGAACATGCCGCCATCCGCCTTCAGCGCAGCGCGGCGCGTCTCGGCATCGCCCTTCAGGCCATGGTCCTCGGGAATATCCGGGTCGCCAGTGAGCAGGCTGGCCCAATCCCGCTCGGCCTGGTCGATCGTCGGCTTTTCGGCCTTCAGCAGCTCGTTGAGCGCCTTCACGTCAACGCAGGCATGGACCTTGTTCCGAATGGCTTGGATGGCCGCCTTGAGCGCCGTCTTGCCAGCGTGCGGGCCATCAAGTTTCGTACGCGCCAGCGGCTCGCCCTTGCTGTCCTTGTAGGATGCCGACTGCCCGTCGTCATCCTCGCCGACAACGCGGATATTGAGGATCGCGATCGTGCCGTAGCGCTTGCCGTAGGAGGTGCTGGACCCGACCGCCTGCACCGAGTTTTTCGACCCGCTGCTATCGTGCGGCAGGACGAACTCCGTCTCTTCCTCATGGCCGTTGAGGTGCGCCAGAATGGTGATGACGGACGGCTTGCCCTCGATCGAAACCCCGGTGCGGAATTTCAGGTCAAAGTTGTGATCGGTCAGCACCGGCATGACGGCCTCGTGCAGATCCTCGAACTTCGCGAAAGGCGTGTCCTGGGTGATGTTCCCGGCCTTGTCGCGGATGATGATGTGGCCCTTCATGGTCACTTCCGGGAGATGCGGGCGCATCGCGATCTTGGCGGCGGTGAAGTCGTGCTTCGCCTGCCGCGTCTGGATGCGCTCCTGCATCGACAGGAGGCGCTCCAGCACGTCGATCCCGGTCGCCGGGTTAGCAAGGGCGCGCTCGATCACGATCGCGAGCCCGCCCCCTTGATCGATCACGTCGCCCATGGGCTCGGCGTGCGCGGTTACAGCGTTCACTTTTCTTCTCCTTTTGCGATAGGGATGGCAGCGCGAAGCGGCGAGACCGGCACGGGCTCGACCCGAAGGGCAACAGCCCGGGCCTGCGGAGCAGGCATCGCCGGGATGCTCATCAGACCAGCAGCCACCCCCACAAACACCCCCAGACACAAGACCCAATCAAGGATCATCCTCCCCTCTCGACGGAGGGCGGAAGGGGAGAGCTTGCGGGTCATTCCATCCACCCGAGACAATCGGCAGTTTCGCACTGCGCATGAACATGACCGTTCGACCGGGCGCGCGACCAATGCAGGCGATTGCCGCCGCACTTCGGGCAGTCGATCATGCCCGCGGTGGCGTTGGTCTCGCGGGCGATCGTCAGGATTGCATCGCGCGCGGCTGGCATATGCTTCATGAAGTCGTCCATGCGCGCCTCAAGGGCCGCATCCTCGGCCGCTACCTCTTCGGCTGTCGGGAAGACGCGGGCAGGGCAATGCGGTGCATCAACGTTCGCGCTGAAGCACGGCGCACGCTTGACCCATCCGAAGCGGTTGCCATCGCAGAACGACAGGACCGGATCGACACCAGCGGCGCAGGGCTTGTTGCTGACCAGCATCTCGCGACCGCGATAGTGCTTGCAGTGCAGGCCCCCGCTCACGAGGTTGCACCTTGGGCGAGGGCTTTCAGGGCGGCGGCGGTTAGCGCGAGGGCGGGGGTCGCTGCGAACACCCGTGGCAGGTTGACCGCCTTCGTTGCGGAGACGATCGCACTGCCCTCGCCTTCGCGCCCACAGTACAGGAAGATTTGAGCGTCATGCCCTTCCGGCACCAGCGTCATTGCCGCATCGAGCGAGGCGGAGAAATCAGGGTGATGCCGAACGACAGTCCCGTGCCCACGCTGCCAGCGCTTGCCGAACCCGGGCAGGTCGAATGTGATCCACCCGCATGCCAGAGCGATCTCCGCATCCAATTCCCGATCCGCCCCGCTCGCGCTTTCGCAGCGCGCGGCAAGCTCCAGCAAATCCATCACGAATTCCCCTCAGTGGCGAGGGTGCGCGCGGATTGCTGAACGACCGAGACGTGCCTCGGGCAATGAAGCCCTCTGACGATATCGATCTGGAAATCTGCATCGGCAGACTGTTCGATCTCCTCCACCTTTGCCCGCATGTCGGCGGCATAGCGGCGGATTTGCTTGATCATTTCGTCGGCGGACTGCTCATCCCAATCTGCTAGGCCAACGAGCATCTTCCCGTCTGGCAGCGCGATTCGGGTCATCTTTCGGGCCATCACGAATTCCTTTCCGAAACATCGGGGGTGGGGAGACGCAAGGCCGCCCGCATTTCGATTTTCTCGACCAGCGGCTTGTTCCCGGCAGCACGATTGCAGGCACCGTGCGCGAGGGCGTAGTTCGCCAGCTTGTTGCCGCCGCCCGCCGATTTCGGCACGAGGTGCTCGATCGTCATGTCATCGCCCATGGGCCGGCCGCAGAACCAGCAACCATCACCGTCGCGTTCGATCAGCTTGGCGCGCTGTTTCGCCGACAGGGATTGCGGTGCGGGATTCTCGACGGTCGGCTTTGGCTTGCTGCCGAGCATGGGCATTCGTTGGCCGGCCAGGAACGCGATGTAGTGATCCCGCGACGCGCCCTGATAGTTGAGCAGCCCGTTTTCCTTGGCGTAGACGATGTGTGTCAGGGCTCGCGTGCTCTTGCCGTGGAACGCCCGATAGCGGATCACCTCATAGATGTTCGTCGGGCGCCCAAGCTCCGCACCGTTCGCAATCAGCCAGTTGGCAAATTCGCCGGTCCAAAACTGCTTGCGTCGGACGGGAAGGTTGCGCGGAGGCGCCATCACAGCCCCCTCTCGCAAGCCGCATCAACGTCAGCCTTCCAAGCTGCCAGATCGATCGCGAACCGGTCGTGTGCCAGCGTCAGGGGAAGGACGAGCTTGGCGGCGATCGCCGCCGCATCGCGCTCGCCCGCAAACAGCCTGGGTTCTGTCGCCACTAGTAGGCGAGCGTTTTGGGATGTGCGGGTCATGCCGGATCGCCTTGGGCGCATTCGCTGCGCGAACCGGGCTGGCAGGCTTCGCCCTCAGCCGCCTGCGGCGTCTTCGCCGTTCCGGTGCGCATCCCTTGCGCGGACCAGTAACGGTGCGCTCTGGTTATGGCGCCAGAGCCCGGGAACATGTCCACAAACTCGTCGTTGGGCTGCAGCCCCAGCAGGTCGAAAATCCACATGGCGAAGGCAGCGGGCTTGCGACCCAAGAATGTCCTGCCCGCGCGAATGTCAGACTTGATCATCGCGTATCGCGGCTCGCCTGCAGGCAACCTCTCTTGCTTCGTGACGATGAAGTCTGCGGCGCGGTTCCCGGTGTCCGCATAAGACCGGCCGCCAACGAAAATCACTGGCTCGAAATGCTTGCGAACCGGGACGGCCTTGCCGGCAAAGCGCGGGCGATCGGAAATCCACGCGGCCACGCGCGCGGCAGGCGGGCACATCGGCAGGATTGTCCTTAGGCTGCGCTCACTCAGGCTCAGCGCCCACCCATCGGGGAAATTGGCCTGCAGGCGCCCGATCAACCCGCGATGCGTCTCCGGGTCATTCCACGTCGCCGCATCCGGGTGAAAGGCGCGGTAATATTCCCCGCGCCCGAGATACGGAGGGTCAGCATATGCAAAGCGCTTAGCCGCGCTAGGGATCGAAGCCGGAACGGCCGAGACCGTAGGGCTCGGTTCACGAGAGCCCGACCCCGAAGGGGTAGCGCCCTGAATATCCCGGCTCACCCCCTCACCTGATCAGAAGGAGGGGAGACAGGACGCAGCTTGTAATAGTCGGCGAACTCGTCCAGCGAGACCGCACCGGCGCGAACCTGATCGACATGGCCCGCCAGCTCTTGGAGCATGAAGGCATAGGCGCCTCGATCCTTGCGCGGCGAAATGCAGTCGGCGGCATTACGTGCCAGCCCCGCGAGATTGCAGTTCATTTCGCATGTCCTCTCGCCGCATAGGCAGCGTTCAAATCGGTGATCAGGGAGGCCATCCGCAGATCGTGATCCGCAGCAGCGATGCCAGCGAACGACGGGTTGCCGGGATGGCGGCGATAGTGTGCCGCATCCTCGGGGCCGAGAACGTCAGCCATGCCTTGCGCCACGGTCTTCCGCTCCACCACCGGGGCGGGGAAGGTTGGGGAGGGGATCATGCTACCACCAGCTTTCCGCCGAACGCGACGTACCAGACGTTCGGCTTGATCCCGTCCTTGCCAACGATGCCGCAGGCTACGGACACGATGTTGTAATTATCGTCGCGCTCGACCGCGAACAGGGCGTTCGTATCAGCGCCCATGACCTTTCCAGCGTAACCGGAAGCCATGGCCGCGCCCCGAGTGCCGGTGCTGCTGGCCGCGCCCTGATAGCCGGTGCTGCTGGCCGCGCCCTGATAGCCGGTGCTGCTGGCCGCGCCCTGATAGCCGGTGCTGCTGGCCGCGCCCCGAGTGCCGGTGCTGCTGGCCGCGCCCTGATCGCCGGTGCTGCTGGCCGCGCCCTGATCGCCGGTGCTGCTGGCCGCGCCCTGATAGCCGGTGCTGCTGGCCGCGCCCTGATCGCCGGTGCTGCTGGCCGCGCCCTGATCGCCGGTGGTGCTGGCAGCGCCCTGATAGCCGGTGCTGCTGGCCGCGCCCTGATAGCCGGTGCTGCTGGCCGCGCCCTGA
>NZ_JAQGLC010000299.1 GCF_028293085.1 Sphingomonas bacterium | reverse complement strand
CCTGGAGCGCGCTGCGTCGCAATCACCGCACTGGGGCGCGGCGGAACATCGAGTTCCATTACGATCTGGGCAATGATTTCTACAGCCAGTGGCTCGATCCGGGCATGACCTATTCGAGCGCGCTGTTCGACGAGCCGATTTCGGCGGAGCAATCGCTGGAAAGCGCGCAGGCGGCGAAGCTGAAGGCGATCCTCGCTCGTACCGGCGCGAAACCGGGAGAGACGATCCTGGAGATCGGCTGCGGCTGGGGGTCCTTCGCCGAGATCGCCGCGCGCGCCGGCGTGAAGGTTCACGGTATCACGCTCTCCGCGGAGCAGAAGCGCCTGGTCGAGGCACGGATGGTGCGGGAGGAACTCGAGGGCGTCACTGTGTCGCTCACCGACTATCGCGACGTCACCGGCACCTATGATGCGATCGCCAGCATCGAGATGGTCGAGGCGGTCGGGCAGGAATATTGGCCCGCCTATCTTCAGGCGATCGCGCGCGCGCTGAAGCCGGGCGGGCGCGCCGCGATCCAGTATATCGCGATCGACGATGCGATCTTCGATGCCTATGCGACCAATGTCGATTTCATCCAGCGCTTCGTCTTTCCGGGCGGGCTCCTGCTGTCGGAAAGCCGCTTCCGGTCGATCGCGGAAGCGGAAGGGCTCGCCTGGCACGATCAGCGCCATTTCGGCCTTCATTATGCCGAGACGCTCAAGCGCTGGCGCGCCGCGTTCGACGCGGCGGTGGAAGAAGGCCGGCTGCCCGCCGAATTCGATCGCCACTTCGTCGATCTGTGGCGATATTATCTGATGTATTGCGAAGGCGGATTCAGCGGCGGCGGTATCCATGTCGCCCAGGTCACGCTGATCAAGGGGGAGGGCGAATGAAGAGGCACATGATAGGCGCGCTCGCGCTGGCGGGCGCGGCGCTGATCCCGGCGCAGGGCACAAGTCAGGCGCAGCCTGCGCCGGGCGCGGACGAGGCTGTCCAGCGCCAGATCGGCGCCGAGATCCTGTTCTGGTCGCAGGCGCAACGCGACGCGAACTTCCCGACCATGGAAAAACTCTTCCCCGGCAATGTGATCAAGGCCGATCCGGCGAAGCTGCGCGCGCTCCCGGCGGGCAGGCCGCTGCCGATCCCGGCGGCCGATGTCGATGCCTTCATGGCCTCGATGAACGTCGCCGGGCTGATCGTGCTGCAGGACGGCAAGGTCCGGCTGGAACGCTATGCGCGTGGCCTGACCGCGGAAGGGCGCTGGACCAGCTTCTCGGTTGCCAAGTCCTTCACCTCGACCCTGGTCGGCGCGGCGATCAAGGACGGCTATATCAAGTCGCTCGACGATCCGGTGACGCGCTACATCCCCGATCTGGCCGGCAGCGGCTATGACGGCGTGACGGTCGCGCAACTGATGACGATGACCTCGGGCGTCAAATGGAACGAGGATTATACCGATCCCAAGTCCGACGTGGCGCGGATGTTCCTGGAGCCGGTGCCCGCCGGCGTCGACCCCACAGTGTTCTTCATGCGCAAGCTGCCGCGCGAGACCGCGCCGGGCACCAAATGGGCCTACAAGACCGGCGAGACCAATCTGATCGGCGTGCTGGTGCGCCGCGCGACGGGCAAGTCGCTGGCGGATTATGCGCGAGAGAAGATCTGGACCCCCGCCGGCATGGAGCGGGACGGCTTCTGGATGACGGACCAGACTCATGCCGAAGTGAGCGGCTGTTGCCTGTCGGTGTCGCTGCGCGATTATGCGCGCTTCGGCCAGTTCGCGCTGGAGGGCGGGCATGGCGTGGTTCGTGACGGCTGGTTCGCCGATGCGACGCGGGCGCATGCCGAGGTCGCGCCGGGTGGATATGGTTATGGCTATCAATGGTGGACCTATCCCGGCGGCCGATATGGGGCGCAGGGGATTTTCGGTCAGGGGATCACGATCGATCCGGCCGCGAAGATCGTGATCGCGATGGTCAGCGCAGCGCCCAAGGCGAGCGACCGGGCGCTGACGCTGCAGCGACTGGCCTTTGCGCAGAAGCTGATGGAGGCGGCGAAGTAGAAACCCCCTCCCGCAAGCGGGAGGGGGGAAAGTCAGTCGACTCTCTCGAAGTGCCCGGTCTCGAAATCCTCGGTCAGCAAGGCCACGAGCCGATCAGCCACGACCTCGGGTGCCTTCACCGAGGCAGGATCCTCGCCTGGATAGGCGCGCTCGCGCATTTTCGTTCGCGTCGCGCCGGGATCGACGATTGCGGTGCGCACGCTGCTGATATGCCGCATCTCGTCGCCATAGGCACCGAGCAGCGTCTCGAACGCGGCCTTGGAGGCGCCGTACAGGCCCCAATAAGCGCGCGGATTGCGGCCGACGCTCGAGGTGATGCCGATCACCCGGGCGCGCTTCGATTTGCGCAGCATCGGATCGAAGGCCGTGATCAGCGCTGCCTGGGCGCTGACATTGAGGGTCAGGACCGTCGCCAACTCCTTCGAATCGATCGCGGGGACGGCGGCGAGACTGCCCAGGGTCGCCGCGTTCAGCACGAGGATGTCGAGCTGTGGCCAGCGCTCGCCGATCGCGGCGCCGAGCCGGGCAATGCTGTCGGTCTCGGTCAGGTCGAGCGGGGCGATGGTGGCGCTGCCGCCGGCGTCGAAGATCGCCGTTTCGACCTCTTCCAGGCCCTTCGCGGTGCGCGCGGTCAGCACGACATGCGCGCCGGTCGCGGCAAGTGCCCTGGCGGTCGCGGCGCCGATGCCGCGGCTCGCGCCGGTGACGAGGGCGATCTGGTTGGCGAGGGGCTTGTCGGTCATTCTCGTCTCTCTTCGTCACCGGCCCGCACAACGGACGCGGCGGCGCTTGCACCACGGTGGATGCCGGGACAAGTCCGGCATGACGGTTTGGATTAAATCACGCGCTCCGCGAGCAGGGCGAACTGGTCGACCGAGGCGACCTCGTCCTGGTCGGTCAGCTGCGTCGGATAGTCGCCGGTGAAGCAGGCGTCGCAGTGGCTCGGCCGGATATCCGCGCGGCAGGCCTCCCCCAGCGCCTTGTACAACCCATCGATCGAAACGAACGCCAGGCTGTCCGCCTGGATGTAGCTGTTCATCTCTTCGATGTTCATGTTCGCGGCGAGCAGCTTGGCGCGCTCGGGCGTGTCGACGCCGTAGAAGCAGCTGTGGCGGGTCGGCGGACTCGCGATGCGCATATGCACCTCGGCCGCGCCCGCCTCGCGCATCATCTGCACGATCTTGAGGCTGGTCGTGCCGCGCACGATCGAATCGTCGATCAGCACGACGCGCTGGCCCTTGATCAGCGCGCGATTGGCATTGTGCTTCAGCTTGACGCCGAGATGGCGGACCTTGTCGCCGGGCTGGATGAAGGTGCGCCCGACATAATGCGAGCGGATGATGCCGAGTTCGAAGGGAATGCCCGATTGCTGGGCGTAGCCGATCGCCGCCGGCGTCCCCGAATCGGGGACGGGGATGATCAGGTCGGCCTCGACCGGGCTCACGATCGCCAGGTGCGCGCCGATCGCCTTGCGCACGGTGTAGACGCTGCGATCGTCCGAGATCGAATCGGGCCGCGAGAAATAGACATATTCGAAGATGCACGGCCGGGGCGAGACCGGGGCGAACGGGCGGTGCGAGCTTATCTCGGTACCGCGCACGATCACCAGCTCACCCGGATCGATCGAGCGCTCATAGGTCGCGCCGACCACGTCGAGCGCAACCGTTTCCGAGGCGAAGATCACCGCGCCGTCGAGTCGGCCCATCACCAGCGGCCGGATGCCGAGCGGATCGCGGCAGGCGATCATGCCTTCCGGTGTCATCACGATCAGCGAATAGGCGCCCTCGACCCGCTTCAGCGCATCGATGAACTTGTCGACGAAGGTGCGGTAGCTCGATGTGGCGACGAGATGGATGATCGTCTCGGTGTCCGAGGTCGACTGGAAGATCGAGCCGCGCTGCACGAGATCACGCCGCAGTCGCATCGCGTTGGAAATATTGCCGTTATGCGAGATAGCAAAGCCACCCGAGGCGAGATCCGCATAAAGCGGCTGGACGTTGCGCAGCGCCGTTTCGCCGGTCGTCGAATAGCGGACATGGCCGCAGGCAACATTGCCGCGCAGCGCCTGGATGATCTCGTCGCGGTCGAAATTGCCGGCGACATGGCCCATTGCGCGGTGTGTGTGGAATTCACTGCCGTCGAAGCTGGTGATTCCCGCCGCCTCCTGGCCGCGGTGCTGCAGCGCGTGGAGGCCCAGCGCGACCAGCGCGGCTGCGCCTTCGCTGCCGGATATGCCGAAGATACCGCACTCTTCGCGCAGCTTGTCGTCATCATAGGGGTTCGTTGTAAACATGGCGCCCTTCTGGGGGGAGTAGCGTCGCCCGCCATATAGGGACGGCTTTCGGCTTTGTCGCGCTTTTGTCACATCGATTGGGCGCTTACCTGGCGCCTAGGTGGTTTTACGTAGGGCGCACGCGGGCGGGGTGACGGCCCGGGGCCGCCGCGCTAAGTCGCTTGTCATGCCCGACTCCCGCGAAACCGGCCTTGTGCTCGATCCGAAATATGATTCCGCCGGCCTGATCACTGCCGTCGCCACCGATCGAGTCTCGGGCGAGGTGCTGATGCTCGCCCATATGAACGCCGAGGCGCTCGCCGCCACGATCGAGTCGGGCGAGGCGCATTTCTGGTCGAGGAGCCGGGGCCGGCTCTGGAAGAAGGGCGAATCGTCCGGCCATGTGCTGCGCGTCGCCGACATCCGGATCGATTGCGACCAGGATGCGGTATGGCTGATCGTCGATGCTGCCGGGCCGGCATGCCATACCGGCGAGCGAAGCTGCTTCTATCGCCGGATCGACGACGACAAGCTCGCGCCCGTCGAATGAGGCGAGCGCTGGCGTTGACGTTGCTGCTCGTCGCAGGCTGCTCCGGCAGCCAGCCACAGCCCGCGAACAACACCACCGCCGCGACCGGCCTTGAAGCGGCCGCGATCGAGGCGGGGGTGATTCCCGATCCCAGCAACACCGATATTACCGGCCTCTATTCGCGTGATACCGACCGGGTCTGCATCGTCCCGACCGCTACCGCCTACCGGATCGGCGTCTTCGTCGATTATGGCGACAACCAGAATTGCGGGGGGTCGGGCACCGTCACGCGGGTGGGTGAGAAGCTCCAGGTCGAATTCGACGGCGGGGCCGGCTGCAGCTTCGAGGCGCGGTTCGAAGGCGACCGAATCGTCTTTCCCGGCCGGTTGCCCGATGGCTGCCAGAAACTGTGCGCGCGCCGCGCGTCGATGGCGGCGCTGGATGTCAGCCGGCTGAGTGAATCGGTTTCCGAAGCGTCGACCTTGCGCGACGCCAAGGGCAAGTTGCTGTGCAGCAGTGGCGGGTGAGCTTGACGTTCACGTAAACGGCAGTTAGTTTGCGGGCATGTCCACAGTCGCCGCCCCCGTCGCTGCCTATGCCGCGATCGAGCGTCATCCCGATCGCGATCATTTCTCGATCTCGGATCTGTCCGCCGAATTCGGCGTGACCGCCCGGGCGCTACGATTCTACGAGGACGAGGGGCTGATCGCCCCCGAACGGCGCGGTACCGCGCGCATCTATTCGCAGCGCGATCGTGCCCGGCTCGCCTGGATCCTGCGCGGCAAGCGGGTCGGCTTCAGCCTCGCCGAGATCCGCGAGATGATCGATCTCTACGACATCGGCGACGGCCGCCAGGTGCAGCGCGCGGTCACGATCGATCGCTGCCGCCAGCGCGTGTCGCTGCTGTCGTCACAAAAGCACGATATCGACGCCGCGATCGACGAGCTCAACGATTTCATCACCCTGCTCGAAACGCACGGCGCCCAAGGCCGCCTGAAGGACTGAACCGATGCCCCAATATACGCCGCCCGTCCGCGACACGCGCTTCATCCTGGAGCATGTCGTCGGCCTCGATCGCTATGCGAACCTGCCGGGTTTCGCCAATGCGACGCCCGATGTGGTCGATGCCGTGCTCGACGAGGGCGGCCGGTTCGTGGCGGAAGTGCTGTTTCCGCTCAACCAGTCGGGCGATCTCGAGGGCTGTACGCGCCATGAGGACGGCTCGGTGACCACGCCCAAGGGATTCAAGCAGGCCTATGACCGGTTCGTCGAATCGGGTTGGGGCACGCTCTCGGCGCCGGCCGAATTTGGCGGTCAGGAGATGCCGCACGTCGTCTCGACCGCGTTCCAGGAATATATGATCTCATCGAACATGGCCTTCGCCATGTACCCGGGCCTGACCCACGGCGCGATCGCAGCGCTTCTCGTGAAGGGCACCGACGAGCAGAAAGCGAAATACGTCCCCCATATGGTCTCGGGCAAATGGGGCGGGACGATGAATCTGACCGAGCCGCAGTGCGGCACCGATCTCGGCCTGATCCGTACCCGCGCCGAGCCGCAGGCGGACGGATCCTATTCGATCACCGGCACCAAGATCTTCATCTCGTCGGGCGAGCACGACCTGACCGAGAACATCATCCATCTCGTCCTGGCCAAGACGCCCGGTGCGCCGGAAAGCTCGAAGGGCATCTCGCTGTTCGTCGTGCCGAAGTTCCTGGTCAACGAGGACGGCTCGCTGGGCGCGCGCAATGCGGTGTCGTGCGGATCGATCGAGCACAAGATGGGCATTCACGCCAATTCGACCTGCGTGATGAACTATGACGGCGCGACCGGCTGGCTGGTCGGCGAGGAGATGAAGGGCCTCGCCGCGATGTTCATCATGATGAACGCGGCGCGCCTCGGCGTCGGTCTGCAGGGGCTCGCGGTCGCCGAGACCGCTTTCCAGAACGCCGTCCAGTACGCGCATGACCGCCGCCAGGGCCGTTCGCTCACGGGCGCCAAGGATCCGCAGGAAAAGGCCGACACGTTGTTCGTCCATCCCGATATTCGCCGGATGCTGATGGACGCCAAGGCGCTGACCGAGGGACTCCGCGCCTTGTGCCTGTGGGGTGCGCTCCAGGTGGATCTCGAGCATGCGGCCGGGAACGAGGAGGAGCGCCAGCTCGCCGAGGATCTGATCGGGCTGCTGACGCCCGTCATCAAGGGCTATGGCACCGACAAGGGCTACGAGATCGCGACCAATGCCCAGCAGGTTTATGGCGGGCATGGCTACATCGCCGAATGGGGCATGGAGCAATATGTCCGCGATGCCCGCATCTCGATGATCTATGAAGGCACCAACGGCATCCAGGCGATGGACCTGGTCGGCCGCAAGCTCGCGATGAACGGCGGCCGCGCGGTGCAGGCCTTTTTCAAGGTCGTCGGCGAGGATGTCGCCGCCGGCAAGGCCGATCCCGCCACCGCCGATTTCGCCGCGCGCCTCGAAAAGGCCAATGGCGAACTGCAGCAGGCGACGCTCTGGTTCCTCCAGAACGGCATGAAGAATCCCGACAATGTCGGCGCGGGCGCGCAGCCCTATCTCCACCTGATGGGCATCGTTGCGGTCGGGCTGATGTGGCTGCGGATGGCCTCAGCCGCGGCCAAGCTGAAGGCGGCGGGGGAGGGCAATGCTGCGTTCCTCGATGCCAAGCTGGTGACCGCCCGCTATTTCGCCGAGCGCATCATGCCCGAGGCCGGTGCGCTCCGCCGCAAGATCGAGGGCGGTGCCGAGGCGCTGATGACGATTCCGCCCGAGATGTTCGTCGCGGCCTGACGCCGCGATCAGCGGCCCTGGGTCGGGCTGACCGGCGGCGGGATGACGGCGGCCGGGCGCGCGGTCGATGGCGGCGCGTCGACCTTCCGGCGCGGTGTCGTGGGTGCGTCAGCCGGTTTGATGGTGGAGGTGACGGGGGGCGGCAGGACCCGCGTCGTTCCCGGCAGGCTCTCCAGCCTGAAATTGTCCGCCTGCCGCGCGACCGGCACGAACACCTGCAGCTTCATGCACTGGCTGAGATCGGCGCGCTTGAACTCGCCGCAATTCCACAATGATTTATCGTAATTATGCGCCCGGTCGCGCAGGTAGCTGAACGACATCGCCGCGATCTGGGTCGGCTGCAACGGCAGCGCGCCCGGCGTCTTCGCCTTGCTGGTCCAGCCCATGATCTTGCAATAGGGCCGGTCGCCGCAGGTGCGCGCGGCGAGCAGCGCAAAGGCATCCGGCGGCATGTGCGGATCGAGCGTCATCAGGAAGCTGTTGGTGTCGGTGGTAAGCGCCGGCGGCAGGGCGGCGCCCAGAGCGGCCGCCTCGACCGCCGTCGCGGATGCCTCGACGAGCGTCGCGCCGGTCTTGTGGGCATCGGAATACAAAGCGAGCGGTGCGATCACCGGCTCGTCGGACGAGACATGGCGCCCGAAAGCGGGCGGCGTGCCCCACCAGCCCGTCCAGCGGAAGAACAAATGGGTATGGACCGCCGCGATCTTGTCGAGGCTCGATTGCCAGTACGGCACGACCCAGTCGGTATGATAATGGGTGGCATAGCCGACCGGCCTGTACACCGCGCCGCTCAGCGCCGCTGTCGCCGTCGCGCGCGCCCGGACCCATGCCGCATCCGGCCAGTGATGCTTCGCGAGCGCGCCATCGCAGGTGAAGGTGAACTGGCAACCCGTGGGGCGCTCATAACCCTGGAACACGACGCCGCAGATCGTCTTCGGAAAGGCGGGATGGCGGGCGCGGTTGATCACCACCTGCGCGACCGCGCGCTGGCCCTCGGGATCGTCGCCCGCCTCGTAGAGCACGCCGGCGGCCAGGCAATCGATCGCACGGGCGCGCTGCTCGTCGGTGCCGACGAACTTGAACGGCCGGGCCGCCGGGTTGGGGCCCGTCGAAAAGGGGACCGTAGCGTTGAAGGCGCGTGCATCGTCGGGGTCGAGATCCTGGAACGCGACCGGCTCGACTGGCGGAATTTCCGCCTGGGGCACCACGCGTTGCGGCAGGGGACGAACCGGGCGATGCGGGATGACCGGCGGCGCGCGCAGGACGATCAGCAGCGGCAGCGCGATCGCGAGCAGCGCGACCAGCGACAGCAGCAGATTGAGTCCGAAGCCGGGTTTGCCCGGCGGGGCTGGAAGATCGGGCATCGGCGGGTCAGGTTCAGCGGCGATGGGAGCGGCGCGGGGAGGTGGTCAAGAACGGCTCCTGGCGGACGGACGGACGGGCCTTAGCGCAGAACGCTTCGAATGCGAAATGGTTCGGCGGGAGTCTCGTTTGGAGACAGCGGCGCGGGGCAAGCGTCGGGCTTGTCGGGAGACTCAGCGAGCGATGATAGCCGAGTCGCGACTCGGGCGATCCGGGGGCGGGGCGTCGCGTCGGGTTGGTGAAGTTCGACATGAAAGCTGCGGCCGCGCGCGCGCGTCGAATGGCGGGCCAGGCGAACCTTCCGCGCGTTTTCGACGTTCCGGTGAAGGCCGGACGCCGGATGGTGGGTTTCATCAACGGGCTCTGGCCGTCGCCGAGGGATTGGCGGAGCAGGATCGGAGCGGCTGTTCCCGGATGTGCGCCGGGGGCTGCCGTCGGCCTTGCTCGCCTTGCTATCCCGGCGACGGGCTATCCGCTAAATTGCTGTTTCAATTGGGCCAGAAGCCTGTCGCCTCGCACAAGTCCCATTGGTCGGCGGTCTTGATATGGCAAGCCTGATCGTCCCTGGAGCATGCCGCGAACGCTGCCTGATATTGTTTGTAGCAGCTCTTCGGGGCGACCGCGCCGGGCGTGCTGACCTTGGCCGGAATCGGGATGACCTTGGCCATGGCGACCGCCGGAATGGGCCTCGGCATCTCGGCATGCGCCGCGCTCGCGGTGGCGCCAGCCTCTCCGTGCTGGCCGAACACCATCGGCCAGAATTGTAGCAACGCCAGCATCACGCTGACGCAAATCATCGCCTTGCGCATAATGTCCCCCGCAATGCCCCCGCATCGACTTGCCGTTTATAGCCGAAACGGATGCTTTGCGCGAGATTAACTTTCGGGGAGGAAGTCCGGAACCGAGAGGTAGCGTTCGCCGGTATCGTAATTGAATCCGAGCACCCGCGTGCCTTCCGGCAGGTCGGGCAGCTTCTGGAGAATCGCGGCGAGCGTGCCGCCCGAACTGATGCCGACCAGCATCCCTTCCTCGCGCGCCGCGCGCCGCGCCATGTCCTTGGCGACGGCGGCGTCGACCTTGATCACGCCGTCGATCGCCTGGGTGTGCAGATTGGCCGGAATGAAGCCGGCGCCGATGCCCTGGATCGGATGCGGCCCCGGCTGGCCGCCGGAGATGACGGGAGACAGCTCGGGCTCGACCGCGAAGACCTGGAGGTGCGGCCATTCCTTCTTCAGCGTCTCGGCGACGCCGGTGATATGGCCGCCCGTGCCCACGCCGGTGATGATCACGTCGATCGGCGAATCGCGGAAATCGGCGAGGA
>NZ_JAQGLC010000185.1 GCF_028293085.1 Sphingomonas bacterium | reverse complement strand
GACAAGCGCACGCCCTGGGCGCACGCGGTGCTGGCCGAGGCGGGATATGGCTATTCGTCGAGCGTCGCGCCGGTGCGCCACGATCATTATGGCTGGCCCGAGGCGCCGCGTTTTGCGTTCCGGCCGGTCGAGGGGGCGGACCTGCTCGAGGTGCCGGTGACGATCGCCGATGTCGGCGGACGCAAGCTTGCAACGGGCGGCGGCTTCTTCCGGCTGTTTCCAGCGGCGCTGACCAATTACGCGATCCGGCAGGTGGAGGGGGAGGGGCATCCCGCCATCTTCTATTTCCACCCCTGGGAGATCGATCCAGGCCAGCCGCGCGTGGCGAACGCGCCGGTCAAATCGAAGCTGCGACATTACAGCCGGCTCGGCGCGATGGCGGGAAAGCTGCGCACCTTGATCAAGCGCCACGACTGGGGGCGGATGGATGCCGTTGTCGCCGCGGCGCGGCCGGGGATCGCATGAACATGCCGCTCGTCTCGGCGCCTCTGGCGTTGCGCGCAGTGGATATGCGCGACGGGGCGGAGCGGGCGCGGCTCGATGCGTTCGTGCGGGCGCATCCGGCGGGGACGCCCTTTCATCTGCCGGCGTGGAGCATCGCGGTTGCTGAGGGGTGCGGGCAGCGTAGCCACACACTGATCGCCGAACGGGCGGATGGATCGCTGGCGGCCATGCTGCCGCTGACCGAAGTGCGCTCGCCGTTGTTCGGCAAGGCGCTGGTCTCCAACGGCTTTGCGGTCGATGGCGGAATCCTGGCCGAAAGCGATGCTGCGGTGCGACCTCTGGGTGAGGCCGCGTGGGTGCTCGCCGAGAAGCTCGGTTGTCCGACGCTGGAGATTCGCGGGGGACTTGTCGAGGGTCCCGAATGGATCCGCGACGACCACACCTATCTTGGCTTTATCCGCCCGCTGGCGATGTCGGACGAGGCTGAACTGACCGCCATTCCGCGCAAGCAGCGCGCCGAGGTGCGCAAGAGCCTCGACGGCGATCTGGAGGTTATGACCGGCCGTCATGATGCCGACGCGCGGGAGCATTATGCCGTCTATGCGGAGTCGGTGCGCAATCTCGGAACCCCGGTATTTCCCTCGGACCTGTTCCGGGCGGTGCTGCGCGCGTTTGGCGACGATGCCGATATCCTGACGATCCGGTCGAAGGGTTCAGCGGTGGCGAGCGTGTTGAGCCTCTACATGAACGGCACCGTCTACCCCTATTGGGGCGGCGGAACGCACGCCGCGCGCGGGCTTCGCGCCAACGACCGGATGTATTTCGAGTTGATGGCGTACGCCCGGAAGAGGGGTTGCACGCGCTTCGATTTCGGGCGGTCCAAGGCCGGAACCGGCCCAGCCGCGTTCAAGAAAAACTGGGGTTTCCAAGGGATTCCCTTGATGTATGCTAAGCGGGCGGCGATCGGGGGAGCGCCGCGCGAAATCAATCCATTGAACCCGCGTTATCGGCTTCAGATCGAGGCGTGGAAGAAGCTGCCGCTTTGGGTCGCAAACCAGATTGGGCCGCATATTTCCAAGGGACTCGGCTGATGGGTGACATCCTTTTCCTGGCACATCGCGTGCCTTATCCGCCCGATCGCGGCGACAAGATCCGCGGCTTCAACGTGCTGAAATTCCTGTCGGAGCGGAAGCGCGTCCATCTGATCGCATTCGCCGACGACACGCGCGACATGAAGCGCAAGAACGGCCTGTCGAAATTCACCGGCAACCGCTCGATCATCTGGCGGTCAAAGCCGCGCGCCATCGCGGCGCTGGAGGCATTCTTCTCGCGCAAGCCCTTGTCGCTGACCGCGTTCGAGAACAAACCGCTGCGCGAGGCGGTCGACAATATTCTCGCGCGGCACTCGATCGACACGATCTACGTCTTTTCCAGCCAGATGGCGCAATATCTGCCGGCACGGCCGCGGCAGCGCGTGATCATGGATTTCTGCGACATGGATTCGGCGAAATTCGCTTCCTACGCAAAGACCTCCACCGGGCCGCTCGCCTGGTTCATGAAGCGCGAGGCGAAGATGCTGTTCAGCCATGAACGCGCCGTCGCGCAGCGCGCCGATGCCAGCCTGTTCGTGAGCGAGGCAGAGGCCGAGCTGTTCCGATCGAAGACCGGTGCCGAACGCGTGCATGTCGTCGAGAACGGCATCGACACCGTGTTCTTCGACCCGACCGCGCAGTTCAAGCGGATCGACACGACGGGCGCGCTGATCGTCTTCACCGGCCAGATGGATTATCGCCCGAATATCGAGGCGGTGACCTGGTTCGTCGAGACCATCCTGCCACATGTCCGTATCCGCCATCCCCAGGCGCGCTTCGCGATCGTGGGGCGCAATCCGACGGATGCGGTCAAGGCGCTGGCCAAGCAGCCCGGGGTGATCGTGACGGGCGAGGTCGCCGATGTGCGCGGCTGGGTGGCAGCGGCGTCGGTTGTCGTCGCGCCGCTCAAGCTCGCGCGTGGCGTGCAGAACAAGGTGCTCGAGGCAATGGCGATGGCGCGGCCAGTGGTTGCCTCGACCGCCGCGGCACAGGGTATCGATCATGGCGGCACGATCCGTATCGGCGGCACGGTCGGCGAGATCGCCGAAGAGGTGATCGCGGTGCTCGACGATCCGGCGGTCGGCAATGCGATGGGTCGCGATGCGCGTGCCCAAGTGCAACGCCGTTACAGCTGGGATGCGTGCCTGGCGCCGCTGGATTCGATCCTCGGCATCCGGGTGAAGGCGCCGCCGCGGAAGTCCGCCGCGTGACCATGGCCGTCCCGGCGGCTGTTTTCGCGGCTGGGACCAAAGCGGGCGGGTTCGATGCCCGCTGGCGGCGCCATGCCGCGATCCTTGCTGGGGTCGCCATCCTTCTCGTGCTGTTGTTCCATGAGGACGCGGCGGGGCTTGCGAAGATCTGGTGGACAAGCACGACCTTCGGGCATTGCCTGTTCATTGCGCCGGTGATCGCCTGGCTTGTGTGGAACCGCCGCGCCGAACTGGGGCAGGTGGTGCCGATCGCGTGGTGGCCCGGGCTGGCGCTGGTCGCGTTGGGCGGGTTCGGCTGGCTGCTCGGCGACGCGGCGAGCGTGGCGCTGGCGCGGCATCTCGGGCTGGTGATGATGCTTCAGGGCGCCGTGGTGACGATCCTCGGCCCCAATGTCGCGCGCGCGCTGCTGTTTCCGCTCTGCTACGCCTTCTTCCTGGTGCCGTTCGGTGAGGGGCTTGAGGGGCCACTCCAGACCTTCACTGTCGGCATGACGATGCCGCTGCTCCATCTGTTCGGCGTGCCGGCGCAGGTCGACGGCGTGCTGATCACCATTCCCAACGGTTATTTCGAGGTCGCCGAGGCCTGCTCAGGCGCGAAGTTCGTCATCGCGATGATTGCGTACGGGGCGCTGGTCGCCAATGTCTGCTTCACTTCCTGGACAAGGCGCGCGATCTTCATGGTGGTGGCGCTAGTCGTGCCGGTGGTCGCCAACGGGTTGCGCGCGTTCGGGACGATCTATGCCGCGCATCTCACTTCGGTCGAGCGGGCGACCGGCATGGACCATATCGTCTATGGCTGGATCTTCTTCGGCGTGGTGATGGCAGCGGTGATCGCGATGGGCTGGCGCTGGTTCGACCGCGCGCCTGATGCGCCGGTGTTCGATCCCGCGACTCTGCAGGCCGAGCCGAAGCGGCGGATCGATGTGCTGATCGCGGCGGCGCTGGTGCTGACCGTGGCGGGCGCGTTCACGGCGTGGTCGGCAGCGATCGCCGGGCGGGCGCAGATACTGCCGACCGCGATATCGCTGCCCGACGTGCCGGGCTGGCGCCGCGCGCCGATGAGCGTCCGGGCGCCGTGGTCGCCATATTATCCGGGCGCCGATCATTATCTGATCGGCCGGTACGACAACGGGTCGGGCGACGTGGTCGATCTCGCCATCGCGGTCTATGGCAGCCAGCATGAAGGCAAGGAACTCGTCTCGTTCGGCACCGGCGCTATCCGCGAGGACGATATCTGGGTGCGGATCGAGGACCTGCCCGATCTCGCCGGGGGCGCCGCGATGCGGGTGACCGCGCCCGGCCCGGTCGAACGCCAGATCGTCACCTGGTACCGCGTCGGCGACGCGCTGACGCACAGCGACAAGCGGGTGAAGCTGGAGACGCTGGAGGCGAAGCTGCTCGGCGGGCCGCAGCGGGCGGTCGCGGTGCATGTCTCCGCCGAGGTCCTGCCAGGTCGGAACCCGCGCGCCGCGATGGAGCGCTTCGTGCAGGCGCTCGGGCCGATTGACCGGGTGGCGGACCGCAGCGCCGGTCTGCCCTGATGTGCGGCATCGCCGGGATCTTCTATCCCGCCACACCGAAACCGGTCGAGCCGTCGCGCGTCGAGGCGATGGCGAACGCACAGGCGCATCGCGGGCCTGACGGATCCGGCGTATGGACCGCGCCGGGCGTGGGGCTGGGGCATCGCCGGCTGTCGATCATCGACGTTGCGGGCAGTCCGCAACCGATGGCGAGCGCCGATGGCGCGCTGACCGTAACCTATAATGGCGAGATTTATAATTTCGTGGAGCTGCGCGCCGAGCTCCAGGCGCTGGGCTGCGTGTTCGTCACCAAGGGCGATACGGAAGTGCTGCTCCACGGCTGGGCGGTGTGGGGGCCGGCGATGCTGGAGCGGCTGAACGGCATGTTCGCTTTCGCGCTCCATGATGCGCGGCGGCAATGCCTGTTCCTGGCGCGCGACCGGCTGGGGGTGAAGCCGCTCCACTATGTCGAATTGTCCGACGGCGGGGTCGCCTTTGCCTCGGAGCTGAAGGGCTTGGTGGCCCATCCGCTGCTCCGGCGCACACCCGATATCCGGGCGGTCGAGGATTATATGGCGTTCGGCTATGTCCCGGACGATGCCTGCCTGGTCGCGGGCGTGAAGAAGTTGCCCGCCGGCCATTCGCTGTTGATCGAGCGCGGCAAGGCCGTGCCGTCGCCGTCGCGGTGGTGGGACGTCGATTTCTCGCGCCGGGCGAGCGGCAATCAGAAGGCGCTGGAAGAGGAACTCGTCGCGCGGCTGCGCGATGCCGTCACCTCGCGCATGGTGGCCGACGTACCGCTTGGTGCCTTCTTGTCGGGCGGCGTCGACAGTTCGGCGGTGGTCGCGCTGATGGCGGAAGCGTCGAAGCGTGCGGTCAAAACCTGCACGATCGGCTTCAACGAAGCTAGATATGACGAGCGCGCTTATGCCGACGAGATTGCCCGGCGCTTCGCCACGGAGCACCGTGAACGCGTCGTCGCCGCCGATGATTTCGCGCTGATCGACACGTTGGTCACGGCGTTCGACGAGCCGTTCGCCGATGCTTCGGCGCTGGCGACCTATCGGGTCTGCGAACTGGCCCGCGAGAATGTGACGGTGGCGCTCTCGGGCGACGGCGCTGACGAGGCGTTTGCCGGATACCGCCGCTACAAGTTCCAGGCCGCCGAGGAGCGGGTGAGGGGGCTGGTGCCCGCTTCGATCCGATCGGGCGTGTTCGGCACGCTCGGGCGTTTCTACCCCAAGGCGGACTGGGCGCCGCGGCCGTTACGCGCCAGGACGACGCTGCTCGCGCTCGCCGAGGACGGTGCCGAGGCTTATGCGCGTTCGGTCGGCGTCACGACGCCGACCTTGCGCGCGTTGCTGTTTACCGACGAGGCACGCCGTGCGCTGGGCGGGCACCGCGCCGAGGAGCGCTATGTCCGCTCGATGCGCGATGCCCCCGCCCGCGATGCGCTCGACCGAGCGCAATATGCCGATTTCCAGCATTGGCTGCCGGGCGACATCCTGACCAAGGCAGATCGCACCAGTATGGCGGTCAGCCTGGAGGCGCGCGAGCCGTTGCTCGATTACCGCCTCGTCGAGTTCGCCGCCTCGCTGCCCGTGTCGATGCGCCTCAGAGGCGGGCAGGGCAAATGGCTGATGAAGAAGGCGATGGAGCGCTATCTGCCGCGCGACATCCTGTATCGACCGAAGATGGGCTTCGTGACGCCGATCAGCGCCTGGTTCCGCGGACCGCTGGCCGATGAAGCGGCGGGCCTCGCGAAATCGCGTGTGCTAACCGGTACCGGCTGGTTTGATCCGCGCGCGATCGAGCGCCTCGCCGCCGACCACCGCGCCGGCCGCGCGGAGCACGGCCGGACGCTTTGGCAACTGGTGATGCTCGAACGATCGATGGCGCGCCTGTTCGGCTAGGCGATCAGAAGATCGCCATCGCCGCGTGCAGGGTCAGCGCGATCAGACAGATCGTGGCAAGCGAGAAGATCGTGAAGCGGACGATCACGCGGTTCACCGTCGCCTGCACGATCGAGTGGAGAATGCGCAGGCCGACATAGCCCCAGGCGATCCACAGGTTCATGCCGTGTCCGGTGCCGAGCAGGGCGTGGGTGAGCGCGATCGCGTAGAACAGCGTCGGTTGTTCCATCAAATGGTTGTAATTGTCGGCCGGCCATTGCGCCTTGGGCGGGATGACCGCCTTCAAATCGGCGCCGCTACCCCCGATCAGGTTCTTCGTATCGATCTTCGCCGCGTTCATTGCCGGGATGCGCGTGGCGTACATCCAGAGCCACATCACTAGGCTCCAGGCGATCAGTATGACGACGGGCGCAAGAATCGGGCTATGTTCGGTCATGTCGGCAACTCCCCCTTGTTCTCGAGGCGGAGGCTGCCCCAGTCGGAGCGCGCACGCAATCTTTGACACCTGGCGCGCCACTATTCGTTTTTCCTGATGCGTGCGGCCGCTATGCTGGGGCATGGTAAATACACTGCTGCCCGGCGAACCCGCGCCCTGGTTTCATGCAAAGGCGCTGAGCGGCAACCCGCGCTACGCCTTTGATGCGGCGGCTGGCCGGCCGATCCTGATGCTGTTCCACGGCAGCTTCGCCTGGCCGGCGAGCGCTCCCGCGCTGGAATTGGTGACGGCGCACCGCGACCTGTTCGACGACGACAAAGCGTGCTTCTTCGGTGTCAGCATCGATCCGGGCGACGTTTCAGCGGGGCGGATAGAACAGATGTTGCCGGGGATACGGTGGTTCCTCGACGACGATCGCCACGTCTCGAGTTCCTATGGTGCAGTCGAAGGCGAGGGCGAAGGGGCGCGCTATCGGCCGCACTGGCTGTTGCTCGATCCCTCGCTTCGCGTCGTCGCACCCTTTCCGATCGACAAGGGCCAAGAGGCGATCGCGGCGCTCCGCGCCTTCATCGCGCGCACCGACGAACCGGCGACGGCACCGGTGCTGATCGTGCCGCGGGTGTTCGAGCCCGCGCTGTGCCGGGCGCTGATCGCCGCCTATGAGCGCGACGGGGGTCATGCATCGGGTTTCATGCGCGAGGTCGACGGCGTCACGGTCGAGCGCACCGACC
>NZ_JAQGLC010000250.1 GCF_028293085.1 Sphingomonas bacterium | reverse complement strand
CTGGAGGAAGCGTTCGCGATCATGAGCCGGGCCCGGGCGCAGATCCGCCAGCCGCTCGACAGCCGGGCGCAGGTCAGCATCTCGCTGGTCGATACGCGCGGCGCGGTGCTCGGGCTGGTGCGCTCGCCTGACGCGCCGCTCTTCGGCACCGACGTGTCGCTGCAAAAGGCGCGGACCGCTGCCTTCTTCTCCAGCACGCATGCCGGCACGCAGCTGCTCGGCGATCCAAGCAATGACGTGCGCGGCTTCGTCGCCGCCACCCGCACTTTCCTCCATGATCCCAATGCGCTGAACGGCAGCATTGCCTTTGCCGATCGCTCGGGCGGCAACCTTTCGCGGCCCTATTTCCCCGATGGCGAGGTCGGCCGGCCCAACGGGCCGCTGTCGCGCCCGATCGCGCAGTTCAATCCCTTCTCGACCGGGCTGCAATCGGCCCTCGTCTTCACCAATCTCGGCCAGCATCTGAACTTCGTGACGGGGATGAGCGCGACCGACACGCCGCAGCGCTGCACCTTCATCCCTGATGCCGCGGCCGGGCAGAACCGGCTGCAGAACGGCATCCAGATCTTTCCGGGATCGGTGCCGATCTATCGCGGCAACGTGCTGGTGGGGGGCATCGGCGTCTCGGGCGACGGCATCGACCAGGACGACATGATCAGCTTCCTGGGGCTCAGCAATGGCGGGCTGCGGGTCGGTGGGATCGGCAATGCGCCGCTGGCGATGCGCGCGGACCAGGTGGTGGTCGATCTGGGCGATGCTCAGGTGCGGTTGCGCTACATCAACTGCCCGTTCGCGCCGTTCCTCGATACGGCCACGCAGAATGTCTGCGCGGGGCTCTAGGGCCATGCCAGGACATCCCCTGCCGTCATGTCGGACTAGTCCCGGCATCCATTGGGCCGCAGGCGCCGCCGGCCGTCGGGCGGCGGCATGGTGGACCACGGAACAAGTCCGGGGTGACGATGTGGGAGGGTCTCGGCCGTGAGCCCGCTCCTCTCCCCTTTCCTGTTGCTGGCGAGCATGGTCGATCAGACGGCGCCGGCGACGTCGTCGCCGCCGCCGCAGGTGCAGGAGCCGGTGCGCAAGGAGGAGGCATCTCCGGTCGAGACGATCGAAGGCCGCCGCCGGCCGGGCTATGAGAAGCCGCTCCCCGAGCCGGTGACCCAGAACAATATCGGCGCGGTCCGGCCGCCGCCGCCCGAAGCGTTCCCGACCGACCAGATTCCCGTGCCCGATCGCTGGCGCCTGATCGAGACTTTGGGGCTGGTGAAGGAGCGCTGGCTCGATCCCTATCACCAGAACACGCTGAAGGGTGACCGCCCGATCGATCCGGCCAAGGTGAAATGGCTGCCGATCAAAGGCGACGACTGGTTTTTCGCAGCCAACGCGATCAGCGACACGGTGATCGAGCCGCGGACCTTCCCGATCCCCGTCGGCGTGCAGACGACCGAGCGGCCGCAGAGCCTGGACGTGTTCGGCAAGGATTCGAGCTATGTACTGTAGCAGACCTTCATCTTCGTAGCCTCCTTGTTCAAGGGTTCGACGGCGTTCAAGCCGCCCTAGATCGAGTACCGCGTCGCGCTCGCCTTCAACGTCAGTTACGTCAACGTCCCCGAACGCCGCGTGCTGTCCGTCAAGCCGAGCGCCCCGAGCCACCGCACCGACAGCTTCCTCGGGGTGCAGGAACTGTTCGTCGACTATCATCTGCGCAACACTTCGGATCGCTATGATTTCGAATCGATCCGGGTCGGAATTCAGCCTTTTCAGAGTGACTTCCGTGGCTTTCTGTTCAACGATCAGCAACTCGGAGTGCGCTTCTTCGGCAATCGCGACGATAATCGCTTCCAGTTCAACCTCGCGGCCTTCTGGCGGCTGGAGAAGGATACCAATTCGGGGCTGAACAGCGTGATCCAGCGGCCGCGCGACGACTGGGTGTTCGTCGCCAACGCCTATCGCCAGGATTTCCTGATCCCCGGTTTCACCAGCCAGGTGACCGCGGTCTATAACCGCAACCGCGAGGGGAACCGGATCCAGATCGACGATAACGGCTTCCCGGTGCGCCCCGCCCTGCTCGGCGACCTGCGCGGGCGGAAATATGACGTCGTCTATCTCGGCTATAATGCCGATGGGCGGATCGGGCGGCTCAACCTGACCGCTTCGGCCTATGGGGCGCTGGGGCAGGACCGGAACAGCTTCTTCACCAGCCGCCCGGCGCAGATCAGGGCCTGGTTCGGGGCGGCCGAGCTCAGCTACGATCATGACTGGATGCGCTTCCGCCTGTCCGGACTCTATGCCAGCGGCGATCGGCACCCCTATGACAATGTCGAGAACGGCTTCGACGCGATCTTCGAGAACCCGATCTTTGCCGGCGCGGACACCAGCTACTGGATCCGCCAGTCGATCCCGTTCGCCGGCGGGGGCCGGGCGATCGCGATCAGCGGACGCAACGGCATCCTCAACTCGCTGCGCTCCTCCAAGGAGGAGGGCCAGTCCAATTTCAACAATCCCGGCACCGCGCTGATCGGGGTCGGCGGCGATTTCGACCTGACGCCGACCACCAGGCTGTCGACCAACGTCAATCACCTCTGGTTCGCGGATACTGCCGTCCTGCAGACGTTGCGCAACGAGGGCAGCATCCCGAAGAGCATCGGCTGGGATCTCTCCGCGGCCGCGATCTGGCGGCCCAAGGCGACGCAGAACATCGTCGCGCGGCTGTCGGCCGCGGTGCTCGCGCCGGGCAAGGGATTCCGCGACCTGTTCGCCAACAAGAGCCAGGACCGCCAATATTATTCGATCCTCGCCAACGTGATAGTCAGCTATTGATGCGCCGGCTCGCTTTCCTCTTGCCCGTAGCGATGGCGCTGGTCCCCGTGGCGATGCTGCGCGCCAATGACGAAGAGAAACCGGTCGCGCGGACCTATGCGCCGATGCTCGCCGCGCCGATGAGCCAGACGCCCGAGCAGGTCTCGGCCAAGTCGGACGGCTGCTATTCATGCCATACCCGCACCGACGAGCCCTCGATGCATGCGAGCCCGGCGGTGCAGCTCGGCTGCGTCGACTGCCATGGCGGCGATGCGACGGTGCGCGGCGATCCGACGCTCGGTTTCGAGGACCGCGCCTATGTCGCGGCGCGGGAGAAGGCGCATGTGCTGCCACGCTATCCGCACAGCTGGAACTACCCCGATTCCGCCAACCCGAAGCAGAGCTACACGCTCCTGAACAAGGAGGCGCCCGAATATATCCGCTTCGTGAACCCGGCGGATTACCGGGTGGTGCGCAACAGCTGCGGGGCCTGTCATCTAGAGGTGATCGAGGCGGCGGAGCGGTCGATCATGGCCTCGGGTGCGATGCTGTTCGGCGGCGCGGCCTATAATAACGGCATCGTGCCGTTCAAAAGCTATGTCTTTGGCGAGGCCTATACGCAGAAGGGCGAGCCGGCGAAGATCGTCTCGCCGGGGTCGCCGCCGGGCACCGTCACCGACGCCCAGGCAAAGCGCGGCGCGCTGGCGGCGATGTATCCGTTGCCGACCTGGCAGGTGACGCCGCCGGGCGACATTTTCCGCGTGTTCGAGCGGGGCGGACGCAATGTGGGAACCCAGTTCGCCGAGGTCGGTCTGCCCAACCCGACCGGATCGATCCAGCGACTGGAGGAGCCCGGCCGGCCCGACCTGAAGCAGAGCAATCGCGGGCCGGGCACGGGGCTGCGCGTCGCGATTCCGGTGCTCAACATCCACAAGACCCGGCTCAACGATCCTTTGATGTGGTTCATGGGCACCAACGAGCAGCCCGGCGACTATCGCGGATCGGGCTGCACCGGCTGCCACGTGATCTACGCCAATGACCGCGAGCCGCGGCACAGCCTGATCTATGCGCAGTTCGGGCGCGACGGGCAGACCCAGACGGTCGATCCGACCATATCCGCGAAGATGGCGGCGCCGGCCGGCCATGGCGGGCTGGTCCAGCCCGGCCTGCGCGAGAGCGGGCATCCGCTCCGCCACGCCTTCACCCGCGCCATCCCGACCGCGCAGTGCATGAGCTGCCACATGCACCAGCCCAACATCTTCCTGAACTCCTATCTCGGCTACACGATGTGGGATTATGAATCCGACGCGCCGTCGATGTGGCCGAAGGAGCAGAAATACCCGACCGCCGCCGAGGTGCGCGAAACCAATGACCGCAACCCCGAGGCGGCGGCGGCGCGGGGAAGCTGGGGCGACCCGGACTTCCTGCGCAACGTCTATGATCTCAACCCGACGCTGAAGGACACCCAGTTCGCCGATTATCACGGCCATGGCTGGAATTTCCGCGGCGTGTTCAAGCGCGATCGCGAGGGCAATCTGCTCGACGCCGAGGGCAAGATCGTCTGGCCCGACGATCCCGAGAAATGGCGCAAGAAGGGCGAAGGCGAATTCGTGCCGCCCGGCACCAACCCGGGCAAGGCGGTCCATCTGATGGATATCCACGCCGAAAAGGGCATGCAGTGCGCCGATTGCCATTTCTCGCAGGACAGCCATGGCAATGGGCTGATCTATGGCGAGGTCGCCAATGCGGTCGAGATCGGCTGCAAGGATTGCCACGGCACGGTCGACGAGTATCCGACGTTGCGCACTTCCGGTCCGGCAGCAAGACCCCAAGGCAACGACCTGGAAATATTGCGCAATCCCGATGGGCAGCGCCGCTTCGAATGGATCGGCAAGCCGCTCGGTCCGCGGAAATTGATTCAGCGGTCGATCGTCGATCCGAATCTCAGCTGGGAGGTGCATCTCGTCAAGGACAGCGTCGATCCGGCCAACAGCCATTTCAATGCGAAGGCGGCGCGGGCCAAGCTGATGAGCCGGGACGGCGTGGAGGACGGAAAATTCTCGTTCGGGCCCGGCGTGCCGGTGGCGGACCGTGCGCACGGCGAAGACACGATGACCTGCTACACCTGCCATCTCAGCTGGACGACGAGCTGCGGCGGGTGCCATTTGCCGATCGAGGCGAACTGGAAATCGACCACGCATCACTTCAAGGGCGAGGAGACGCGTAACTTCGCGACCTATAACCCGCAGGTGGCGCGCGACGACATGTTCCAGCTCGGCCGGGGCATGACCACCAAGGGCAATGTCGTGACGCCGGTGCGCAGCACCTCGGCGCTGGTCCTGTCCTCGACCAACGTCAATCGCGAGCGCATCTATATCCAGCAGCCGCCGATCAGTTCGATCGGCTTTTCCAGCCAGGCCTTTGCCCCGCATTTCCCGCATACGGTGCGCACGACCGAGACCAAGACCTGCACCGATTGCCATCTGTCCGCGCAGGACGACAATAATGCGATCATGGCGCAGCTGATGCTGCTCGGCACCAACTACGTCAATTTCGTCGGATTGAACGCCTGGACCGGGCTGGATGGCGGGTTCGAGGCAGTGCGCGTGACCGAATGGGACGAGCCGCAGGCGGTGATCGGCTCCTATCTGCAGCGCTATGCCTATCCCGATTACTGGCGGATGCATGTCGAGCGGAACGGGCGCGAGCTGAAGAACTGGGTACGCGGCAAGACCTTCGACAAGAAGCTCTCTGGCGAGACTCATCCGAAGGAGGAGTTCCGCAACGTGGTGCAGGGCACGACCGACCGGGTCGGTTGCCTGCAGCTACGCGGCGAATATATGTTTGTGGCGGAAGGGCGCGGCGGTTTTCGCGTCTATGACGTCGCCTCGATCGCCAACAAGGGTTTCTCCGAGCGGATCGTCTCGGCGCCCTTCTCGAAACTCGGCCAGAATGCGCATGTCGCCTCGCCTGATGCGACCTGCATGGCGCTGCCGACCGATCAGCCGATCAACCCGTTGCGCAATACGACGGCGATGCGCGAGATGAACCAGGAGCAGCCGTTCCTGCCAATCTACAGCTATGCCGTGGTGACCGATGCGGTGGAGGGCCTGATCCTCGTCAATGTCGAGACGATGGCGGACGGCGAGTTCCGCAACAATTTCCTGACGCGCGCGGTGACGTGGAATGCGGATGGCGTGCTCAAGGGGGCGCGGCATATCGTGCTGGCGGGGTCTGTCGCGTACATCACGGCGGATGTCGGGCTGGTGGTGGTCGATCTGGCCGATCCGCTGCATCCGCGCCTCGCCGCGGTGCGGCCGTTGCACGATGCGCGGGCGAGCGCGATCCAGTTCCGTTATCTCTGGGTGACCGATGCGGACGGCGTGAAGCTGTTCGACGTGACCAGGCTGCTCGATCCGGTCGCCGTGCCCTCGGGCACGATCGCGCTGGTCGATGCCCGCCGGCTCTATGTCGCGCGTACCTATGCCTATATCGCGGCGGGCGCGGATGGGCTGGTGATCGCCAATGTCACCAATCCGACCCGGCCCGTGCTCTACAAGAAGGTGACGTTCGACGGGAAGCTGAACGATGCGCAGGACGTGATCGTCGGCAGCACCAATGCCTCGTTGTTCGCCTATGTCGCCGACGGACGGAACGGGCTGAAGGTGCTCCAGCTCACCTCGCCCGACAGCCAGCCGAATTTCTACGGCTTCTCGCCCGCTCCGATGCCCGAGCTGATCGCCTGGGCGAAGACCCCCTCGCCTGCGCTGGCGCTGTCGAAGGGGCTCGATCGCGACCGGGCGGTGGATGAGACGGGCGGACAGATTGCCGTGTTCGGCCGGCTGGGCTCGCGGCCCTTCACCCGGGCGGAGATGGAGCGATTGTTCCTGACCAGCCGGGGCGTGCCCTGGAAGGTCAGCGACACCGCCGACATGAAGGACTGGCGCCCGCCGCTGAAATATCCGCGACGCTAGGCGCCGAAATCATCCGATCAGCGGCGTCTGGCCGGCGTGCACCGAGATGGCGCCCGGACGGCACTCCACCCGGAACCGCCGCGTGCGGATTGGTTCGCCGTCCAGGTTCACGTGCAGTTCCTCGGACGATTCATATTCGATCCAGGGGCTCCTCGCGGTCTTCAGCAATCCCCGGACACCCGCCGCACCATCGCGCAACAGACGGCCCAGTATCTCGGGCTGCTCACGCGGCGCGAGATAGGGCAGGATCGTCAGGTCGAGCAGGCCGTCGTCGACCTTCGCGTCCGGGCAAAGCTGGATACCGCCGCCAGCCTGGCGCCCGTTGCCGATCGCCAGGGCCGTGAACGGCCCCTCCCATTCGAAGCCCTCCGCGCGGAAAATGCCCCCGTTCGCCGACAGGTCCTTGATTCGGGCGATGCCGGTCAAGGCATAGGCAAGCCCGCCCAGGCGACGCTTCAGCCCGGGATCGGTCTCCGCGGTGATCCGGGAACCGAAGCCGCCCGTTACCATGTTCACGAAGGGCCGGCCGTCGATCAGGCCCAGATCGATGCGTGACGCCCCTGTGGTCGCGCCGAGGAGGAGCGCAGCGGTCAGGTCGTCGACCGGCACTTCGATCGACCGCGCGAAATCGTTGGCGGTGCCGAGCGGCAGGATGCTGAAGGTGCAACCCGCCGGAATCCCCGCCATGAACGCCTGGCCGAAGATGGCGTTGACGGTACCGTCCCCACCGCCGGCGACAATCGTGTCGACCCGGCCGGATACGGCATCGAGCAAGGCTTCCTCGACAAGGCGGCGCACGTCGCCGCCCTCCCAAGTGACCCTGACCTCCACGATATGGCCAAGCTTGCGCAGTTCACCCACCGCCTTTCGCACGGCGGGTTTCTGGGCGGACTTGCCGTTGAGGATGAGGCGGAACGCGGGCATCTCAGTGCCGGCGTTCCTCGAGCAGCTCGCGTACGAGGCCCTGCATCCGGTCGTCGAACTTCGCCAGCACGACATGCTCCTGCACAGCGTCGAAATGGCTGACCATGCCGTGGCGGGTCCAGCGATGGAGCGCGTAGCCGGGGGGATCGTTATTGACCATCGGGCGGTCGTCGGGCTGATCGGGATCGATCGGGTTGAGATCGAGCGACAGTTCCGCGGCCGTTGCCGGGCAGACGCTGACGGTGATGCCGTTCCACGGCGCGACGATGGTGCGGTGAAGATGGCCGCACCAGATCGCCTGTATCTGGCGGTGGCCCGAAATCGCCGCGGTGAAGCGGCCGATCCAGGGCTGATCGGGCCGCGGATCCATCCAGTCGATGCCGGTATCGAGCGGCGGGTGATGCATGACGATCATCGTCGGCGTGTCGCGGTGCTCGGCGAGCCGCGCCTTCAGCCAGGCCGCTCGGATCTCGCAGAAGCCGCCGCCGTGGCGGCCGACCTCGAGCGTGTCGAGGATGATGATCCGTAACCCTTCGAGCGCGATGCAATATTGCACGAAACCCGAGACGATCGGCACTTGCGGGAAGACCGAAGCGAAATTGGCGCGGTCGTCATGATTGCCCATGCACGGATAGACGGGAAAGGGGCATTGCCGCAGCGCCTCGGCGACGCGGCGGTAGCTGTCGAGATCGCCCCGGTCGACCAGATCGCCGGTCGCGAGCATCAACTCGGGCCGGTTGCGGCCCCCGATCAATTCGCTGAGCACCCGATCGAGGCGCTGGCGATTGGCTTCCTCCGGATTGTCCGGTTCGAAGCCCAGATGGATATCCGTGATCTGCGCGATCAGCATGATTCCCCCTCCCCCGGTCTAGTTGGTTGCGACACCTCCGGCAGCTACGGTCGATGGCAGCCCCCGGATGCGCTGGCGCGACCCCTTGGGCAACCATGGCGCGTTCGCATCGGCATGATAGCTGTGGCACATCGCGCAGCTCGACGGCACCTTGGCCGCCGCATTCTCGCCCCCGTGGCAATTGCGGCAGGTCTTGAGGCCCGGCAGCAGCAGATCGTTCGCCGAGGCTGACTGTTGCGCATTGTGGCAGCTCTCGCACTTTTCGGTCCTGTGCGCGGCGTGATCGAACCAGCCATGCATCATGTAACGCATCGGCTGATGGACCGGCAGCACCGTCCAGTCGGCCGCGCCGCCGACACCCGGGGGCATCACCACATGGCAGTCGAAACAGGCGCCGCCCTTGCTGAACACGGCGGTGATCGCGGCCTCGGCATTGCCGGGGCGCGTGGCGACGGCGCCGAAATAGGCGTGATAGACCTTGCCCTGGGCATAGACGCCGGGCCGGCGGCGCGCGGCGGACAGCTCGGCCGGCGCGGGCGGGCTGGTCGAGCGGTACATGGCGCGGAGATCGGCCTCCATCTGCGGCACGTCGCCGTGGCGCAGGGTGCGGATCGTGCCGCCGATATGGTCGAAGCCGAGGCTGTGGCACATCTGGCAATTGCGCTCCATCGTGATCGGCAGGAAGCGCGTGCCGTCGGCGCTGGGCGTATGGCAATCGGCGCAGACGAGCTTGTCGCCGAAGCCGTTCCGCGCCTTCATCGTCTGCGCCATCCGCGCGACGCCGTTGAAAGCGTCGAGATGGAGCTTGTGCGGGAATTTCAGGCCGTTCTGCTCGTTCGGCCTGCCGTCGAGCGAAGCGCGGGCAAGCAATGGTTTCGCGCCGGGCTGCACGGCGACGAGCGGCTGGAACTGCGGGTGCGCTGTGCCGAAATCGCCGGCATTGGCGATCCTGGTATTGGGCAGCCGGCTCTTGAGCGCGCCGTGGCAATCCGAGCAAAAGGCCTGGGGCGTCGGCTGCATCGGGCCCGCGCCTTCATGCTCGCGGTGGCAATCGACGCAGGCGCCCATGTCGGGCTTGCCGAAAGCGTTGGCGATCTTGCCGAGGATCGCGCCGGCGAAGCCCGGCGCGGCGCGGGCGCCGGCGAGGCGCGTGGGCGGGGCGTGATCGTGGACGTCCTTGTGGCAGGCCTTGCAGCTGTCGTCGCGGACCGAGACGAAAGCCTGTTGGTGGCAGGCGGTGCAATTGTTCTCCAGCCCGTGATGCGCGGCGCTCAGCGGGCCGCTCGACCAGCTGCGATCCGCCTTGAAGGCGTAGATGCTGCGCGTGTCTTCGCGACTATGCTGGACGAAGCTCCAGATCGGTAAAGCGAGGAAACCGACCAATACCGCGATCGCCAGCAGCCAGGCGGTCATCCGCCGGCCGGGGAGCAGGCCCTTGAGCGAATAGGCGGCTGCCTCGTCGCGATCTTCGGCGGTGTCCGAGACGGCGTCGACGCGCTCGACCGTCAGCACGACCTCCCCCTCGGCGTCGCGCGTCACGGTGATGCGGTGGCCGCCGAATTTGAGCTCCGCGCCCTTGGCCGCGTCGATATCGCCCCGCCTGGTGGTGCGCCCGTCGATCTCGAAGCCGAGCGTGCCAAGCGCGACCACGGCGATGCGGCGATCGGTGCGGCGTTCGATCCGGGCGTGCTTCGGGTCGACGCCGAGATCGGGGAGCGAGATGTCGTTCTCCGCGCCCCGGCCGATCGTCACGCCATCGCCATCGAGGCGCGTGGTGCGCACGATCTCGCGGTGGTCCGCGGTGAAGCTGATATGGCGGATCAGGAAGGTCATGCCCCCGCCCTCACCAGTAGAAGAACACGCTGACGATGTGCGCCGTCAGCGCCGCGATCAGCGCGAAGGTGAAGGGCACATGCACTTAGAGCCAGATCTCCAGCATCGCCTTGAGCCGCAGATGCTGCCGAAGCTGGGCGAGCATCGCCATCTTGCGTTCGAGCAGCGCGTCGACGCGTTCGAGCGGATCGTCGCCGACATCGGGGCGCGGGCCGGTGCGCTCGCGGATCGCGTCGAAGGTGCGCAGGGTGGCGCAGCGCGGATAGCGGCCCGACAGGCGCGCGATCAGGCCGCCGCCGAACGGGTCCTGCTCGAGCGAGTTCTGCACCAGCTCGGCCTGGCGCTGGGTGAGCGGCTGAGCGGCATCGTGGAGCTGGCGATCGACCGCGCGCAGGGCATCGAGCATCTGCGTCTGGGTCATCTCCTCACGATTGTTGCTGAGCGCCTTGGGGATCGCGACATAGACCGAGATGCCGTAAATGCCCGAGAGGATCACCAGCATCATCAGCGCGTAGGCGAGCGTGTGGACGTTCCAGCCGAATTCGAAGCCGGTGTGGAGCGTCGCGATCACGATCAGGCTGAGCCCGAGATAGACATGGGCGCTGGTCCAGGCCTTCAGCGACCAGCGGCCGCGCGTCATCGCCCGCTTGCGCAGGCCGAGCAGGGTCAGCCACAGGATCAGCAGCACCCCGATCGTGCCAAGCGTGTAGCCAAGCGGCGTGCCGCCATTGGGGTGCGGTTTCGAATCGATCAGGGCGTAAGCGAGGATCGCGATCCCGCTGATGACGAGCGCGATCTTGAGCCAGCGGAACCGCGCGTGACGCAGGAACCCCTCATGCAACGCACCGCCGCCAGTCCGCGTGGCCCTCCGGGACGCGCGGCTGGCTATGACTGAGTCCCCTCTTCGAGCCGTGCCACGTCGAGGAATTCCTCAGGGGCGACACGGATCGCGGCGCCGGTCGGGCAGGCGCGGACGCAGGCCGGGCCGCCGTCTATCCCCGAGCACATGTCGCACTTGATGGCTTTCTTGGGCTTCTCGACCCCGGCTTTCATATGCTTGTAGCGCCACTTCTTCGACGGCTCGCCCGGGCCGGGCCCGGCACCGAGGAACATCCAGCTCAGCAGCCCCGGCTTTTTCGGGGGCACGCTGTCCATGCGGATCACGCCGTAGGGGCAGTTGCGTTGGCAATTGCCGCAGCCGATGCAGGTATCGTCGATCACCACCTCGCCGTCCGGCCCGCGGTGGATCGCGTTGGGCGGGCAATCGGCCATGCAATGCGGGTGCTCGCAGTGCCGGCAGCTCGTCGGCACATGGAGATGGGCATAGGTGCGCCCGGCTTCGCGATCGAGCCGCGACAGGCCTTCATGGCTGTCGGCGCAGGCCTTTTCGCAATTGTCGCAGCCGACGCAGAGATTCTCGTCGATCAGGAGCACGTCGGTTGCTTCGCCGATGCCGTTCTCGACCAGGAAGGTCGCGGTCTGCGAATACATGTCGACCACGCCGGAGAAGCTGTCCTTGCGGCTCTCGACGAAGGCGTTGATGTTCTGGCGCTGCGCCATGTCGGCGCGGGCCTTTTCGAGCAGGCGGGGTTTTGCCTCGAGCAGGCGCCGGAAGGCCGCGCCGGGGAGCCGGATCACCTCGGACTTGACCGCGGCCTTGACCGTCGCGGTGCGCCGCCCGCCGCCGATCAGCGCCATTTCGCCGACGTAGGAGCCGGCGGGGAGATAGGAGAGAAACACCGGCTTTCCGCCGACATTCTTCTCGACGATCATGCTGCCGACGCGGATGACATAGAGGTCCTCGCCGGCATCGCCCTCGACGATGATCGGCTTGCCG
>NZ_JAQGLC010000248.1 GCF_028293085.1 Sphingomonas bacterium | reverse complement strand
GGCAAGGCCGCGATCGATATCCTCGCACGCCAGAGCAGCATCGGTCGCGGCGCCCAGGGCTGCGCATGCCTTGCCGAGCGCACCGGCTTCGGTGTCGAACAGTCCCGACGCGGCGTCAGTCGTCAGTGCGATCTCGGCGAACAGCGTGCGCATGGCCGCGCCGTTCTCGAGACGGACCTTGCGCCCGAGCAGGTCCAACCCCTGGATGCCGAGCGCGCCCTCATGGATATGGTTGAGCCTGTTGTCCCGATAGAAGCGTTCGACGGGATAGTCCCGTGTGTATCCATAGCCGCCCAGAATCTGGATCGCGAGCTTGTTCGCCTCGAGGCAATATTCCGACGGCCAAGATTTGGCGATCGGCGTAAGCAAGTCAAGCAGCAGTGCGAGCCGGCGCTCCTCGGCCGGGGGCTCCGCAATCTTCTGAAGGTCGAGCAACAGGCCGCAGTAAAAACTGAGCGCCAATGCTCCTTCAACCGCTGCCTTCTGCGCCATCAGCATCCGCTTCACGTCACTGTGCCGGATGATCGGAACTTGAGGCGATTCCGGGTCCTTGCCGCCGGGCAGGCGCCCCTGTAGCCGGTTGCGGGCATAGTCCAGCGAGTAGAGGTAACCAGCCAGCCCTAGCATGACGGCGGCGTGGCCGACGCCGGTCCGCGCCTCGTTCATCATGCGGAACATGTATTTCAGGCCCATATTGGCCTCGCCGACCAGCTGGCCGATGCACTCGCCCGTCTCACCGAAGTTGAGCGCCGCGTTGGTGGTCCCGCGCTGACCCATCTTGTGGTTGAGGCTTGCCGCGACGACATCGTTGTGCGCGCCCAGTGAGCCGTCCGACAACACGCGATGCTTGGGGACGACAAACAGCGAAATGCCACGTACGCCTGGTGGGCCCCCCGGGATTTTCGCCAGGACCATGTGCACGATATTGTCCGACAGGTCGTGGTCGCCACCCGAAATCCACATCTTGTTGCCGACGATCCGGTAGTCTCCATCGCCTGTCGGTTCGGCCCGGGTGCGGATATCGGACAACGAGGAGCCGGCCTGCGGTTCGGAAAGGCACATCGTGCCGAACCAGCGCCCTTCAAGCATTGGCGGCAGGAACAGGCGCTTCTGCTCGTCGCTGCCGGCCTCGTTCAGCAGGTTGGCAGCCGCGATCGTTAGGAAGTGGTAATTGGCGACGCTGATATTGGCGCAGGTGAAAATTCCGTTGACCGCGAGGTTTGCGAGCCATGGCAGTTGCAGCCCGCCGACCGCCTCGTCGAAGCTCGCTGCGAAGAAGCCGGCGTCGCGATAGGCCGCCAGCGCCTCTCCGACGTCCGGAATGAGATCGACCCGGCCATTGACCAATCTCGGCTCCCCGGCATCGAGCGAAGCCGCACAAGGCAGATATTTCTCCTCGGCAATAGCTTCGGCGACATCGAGCACGGCGTCGATCGAGGCGCGGTCATGGATGCCGTATCGCCGGCTCGAGAACAGGCTTTCCATTCCCAGCACTTCGTAGAGCAGAAAGTCGATATCACGACGATTTACGATCATGGACATAGATAGCTTTCGCGAAAGAAGATTTGATCGTCGGCCAGTCCGCCGATTGGTCCGCACGGTGGGGCAGGCCGGACTCTGCGGCGATCGCGCGCCCTGTTTTTTCGGAGCGCCGTCAGCCCGCCTCGTCGCTCCGCAGCATTCGCAGGGCCAGCGTGCCGTAGAGGTCACCCAGAGCCAGGGAGTCCCGCGCCGCCGCAGGATTGTACCAGCGCGCGACATCGATCCCCATGGATAATATTGCCCGCGCCGTCATCCGGATGTCGGGATCGTCGGGAGCAAGCACGCGCATCTCCCTGACCGCGGCCGCCTCCGTCTTCCGGCGGATCGCCGAGATGATCTCGAAATCTTCCTGCTCGAGCGATCGCAGCTCATACTGGTTGACCCGCGCCAGCGCATGGTTGTCGGCGTGCCAGCGTGTGAAGGCGCTGACCCAGGCGTGAACCCGGCGGTCGGGCTCGGCGATGCCCCTCACCGCGTCATTTACTGCATTGAGGACGCTGTCATGGCCGACCTTGGCGATCGTATAGAGGAGCTTGGCCTTTGACGCGTAATGGACGTACAGGCCCGCCGAACTCATCCCGACCTGTTCGGCAATTTTTCGGGTGTTGGCGCCATCGAAGCCGTGGCGTCCGAACGCCTCGATTGCCGCCAGCGCCAGATTCCGGCGCGCGCCTTCGGGGATCAGGTCGCAGGGGTCGTAGCGCCTTGGTGTCGTGTCAGCCATGATACCTGTTCTTGCCCTTTCCTGCGTTTCAAAGCACAAACAGTGTAGCTAAGCAAGCGCTTAGCACTGCGTGCTGCTGTGCATCCGGCTTGCGCACATGGTTGACATGCATTTGGCTGGCTATTAAGCAAGCGACCGCTTACCTACATCAATCCAAGGACCGTGATATCGTGCGGATCAACACGGCTATCGAAGACGGCGTCGCCCGCATCCGGATCGATAACCCGCCGGTGAATGCATTATCCGTGAACAGCGGTGTCGTTGCCGAACTGACGGCTGCCGTCAGGGCGGCATTGGCGGACAGTTCGGTCGCTGCGATTGTGATCCACGGCGGCGGAAAGATCTTCTGCGGCGGCGCGGATATCGCAGACTTCGACAGCCCCGGCGAAGTCGGGCAGATCAACGCGCTGCTGAGCGTGGTCGAGAATGCGGACAAGGCGGTCGTGATCGCGCTGCACGGCGCCGTTCTCGGCGGCGGGCTCGAGCTGGCGATGGCGGGTCATTATCGCATCTGCACGCCGGAAACCAGGCTCGGTCTGCCCGAAGTGACCCTTGGACTCCTGCCGGGCGGCGGCGGTACGCAACGCCTGCCTCGTCTGGTCGGGATTGCGAAAGCGCTCGATATCATGCTCGGCGGCAAGGCGATTCCGGGAAGGGAGGCGCTTGCCATCGGGCTGGCCGACCGGCTCGCTGAAGCCCCCGATCACGTCGCGGAAGCAACACGCTGGGCGAAGGAGATCGCTGCCGATGGCCCGCGGCGCACCGGGGATTTGCCGGTGCCGACCGACTCCGATGCGCTGGCGGCCGCCAGGGCTGGCCTCGCGAAGCGGCCCAGCCTGTCCCGCGCGCCCGCCTATATCGTGGATTGCGTCGCAGCCGCGGCTTCCGGCTCGCTCTCCGACGGTCTCGCCGTCGAGACGCGCCTGTTCAACGAGTTGCTCGGTTCGGATGCTTCAAAAGGGCTGCGTCACGCTTTGTTCGGACAACGGCAGGTTGCCCGCATCCCGGGTTTTCCGGTCGGGCTCACGCCGCGCGCCATTGAGAGGGTCGCGGTCATCGGTGCCGGGACCATGGGCGCCGGGATCGCGACGGCATTGCTCAACGCCGGCCTGCCGGTCACGCTGATCGATCCGCACGTGGTGGCGCTCTCGTCGGCGCGCAAGCGCATAGCCCAGACGATCGATCGCGATGTGCAGAAAGGCCGTCTCGACAATGAGGCCGCGGTGGCGAGGATGTCGCTGCTGAGTCTGGGCGACGGCTTCGAAGCGGCGGCGGACGCGGATCTGATCATTGAAGCCGTGTTCGAAGACATCGGCGTGAAGCGCGACGTGTTCCAGGCGCTCGACCGGCTGGCCAGGCCAGAGGCGATCCTCGCCAGCAACACCTCCACGCTCGACCTCGACGTGATCGCCGGGTTCACGGCCCGGCCCGATCGGGTCGTCGGCCTTCATTTCTTCAGCCCCGCCAACATAATGCGCCTGCTCGAGGTCGTGCGCGGGAAGCGGACCTCGCCGGAGGTCCTCGAAGCGGCAATGCGGTTTGCCCGGCGTATCGGGAAGATCGGGGTGGTCGCCGGCGTCTGCGACGGGTTCATCGGCAATCGCATTTTCGAGGAATATCTGCGTCAGGCGTTCTTCCTTCTTGAGGAAGGCGCGCTGCCGATCGATGTCGATACCGCCCTTCAGCGATGGGGAATGTCGATGGGCCCCCTTCGCACGCTCGACCTGGCGGGGCAGGACATCGGCTGGAGCATCCGCAAGCGCCGGGCCGTCGAGCAGCCGGAGCGGCCCTATTCGCGCATTCCCGACCTTGTCTGCGAGATGGGCAGGTTCGGCGAGAAGACCGGTGCCGGCTTCTATCGCTATCCCGACGGGCGCACCGCGGAACATGATCCCGCGATCGACGAGCTCGTACTTCGGCATTCGGCCGACCTCGGCATCGCCCGCCGGAAGATTTCCGATGAGGAGATCGTCCGGCGCTGCATATTTGCGATGGTCAACGAAGGTGCCAGGATCGTCGCCGAGGGGATCGCCTATCGGCCCGTCGACATCGATATCATCTATCTGAACGGCTATGGCTTTCCCGCCGCGCGGGGCGGTCCGATGCATTATGCCGATCGGATCGGGCTGCCGGAGGTCCTGCGCCGGATACGCGACTTTGCCGGAGAACGGCATGGCTGGGCCTGGGAGCCTGCGCCGCTTCTCGTCGACCTTGTCGAACGGGGAGTCGGTTTCGCTTCGCTCAATGACGAAAAGGGAGGCAGGGCATGAGCCAGATGCCGCTTCGGTCCCGCGCTGTCTATCGCGCATGGACGACGATCAGCACGCGCTGGTTCGACAATGATATTTACGCCCACGTCAACAATACGGTCTATTATGAGTGGTTCGACACCGCGGTGAACGGGTGGCTCGTCGAACGGGAATTGCTCGTCCCCGGCGGGAACGACCATCCCATCGGCCTCGTGGTTGAAACAGGTTGCCGCTATGCGCGCCCGATCAGCTTTCCCGCGGCTGTGGAAATTGGCCTGAGGGTCGCGCGGATCGGGCGTTCGAGCGTGATCTACGAGCTGGGCGCGTTCACGGCAGACGAGGCGGCCGCGGCCGCTGAAGCGCGATTCGTCCACGTCTATGTCGACCCGATCGCGCGCCGTCCGATCGACCTGCCGCTCGACTGGCGCAGCGCACTGGCGGAACTGGCGGACGCATAGAGCCTGTTGCGGAGCCGCGACCCGATATTCTTGCAGGCGCAAGGCCAGTCGCCGGGTTCGAGCGCGCCACGGGCCACAGTGCTGACGCCCCCGGCCGGACATCGGTGTTCAACCGTTCAGGCACTCGAAGCGGCGCCTGCCGTCGGCAGGATATGGCCCTCGAAGCGCTGGCGGATCAATTTCTTGTCGATCTTGCCGGTCGCGCCGAGCGGGATGTCGTCGACGAAGCGCACTTCGTCCGGCATGCACCATTTCGCGATCTTCCCCGACAGGAACTGAAGAAACTCCTCCGCTGTCGCGCTTTCCCCGGCCCTGAGCTTGACCAGCAGGAGAGGGCGCTCATCCCATTTGGGATGGGCGATCCCGATAACCGCGGTCATCTCGGCCTTGGGGTGTCCGGCTGCGGCGTTTTCGATCTCGATCGAGCTGATCCACTCGCCCCCGGACTTGATCACGTCCTTGGCGCGATCGGTGATCTGCATATAGCCCGCCGGATCGATCGTGCAGATGTCCCCCGTGTCGAAGAAGCCATCGTCGTCAAGAATGCTGCCGTTCCCAGCATCATAATATTCGCGCGCGATGAACGGCCCTCTGATGCCCAGGCGCCCCTTGGTCGTCCCGTCATGGGGAACTGGAGCATCATCGTCGTCGGTCAGCCGCATTTCCACACCCAGCAGCGGGCGGCCCTGCTTCAGCAGATAGGGGATCCGCTCATCGAGCGGGCGCGCCGCGATGTCGGGCGTAGCAATGGAAGACGTTCCCGAGGCGGACGATTCCGTCATACCCCATGCGTGAATCATCTCGATTCCATAGTCTTCGTGGAAGGTGCGGACGAGCGCTTCAGGCATGGCGCTGCCACCCGTCACGATGCGCCTGAGTGTCGTCGGCCGCGCGCCTGACGCCTGGAGATGCGCGAGCAGGATCTGCCAGACGGTCGGCACCCCTGCCGAGAATGTCACCTTTTCGCTTTCGAGCAGCTCGAGGACGGACGCGCCGTCCATCTGCGGGCCGGGCATGACCATCTTGGCGCCCACGGCCACGCCGGAAAAGGCCAGGCCCCAGGCATTCGCATGGAACATCGGCACCGCGAGCAGCACCGTGTCCGTTACCGATAGGCTCATCACGTCCCGCGGCAACGTGATCAACGCCTGCAGGAAATTCGAACGGTGGGAGTAGAGAACGCCCTTTGGATTTCCGGTGGTGCCCGACGTGTAACAGAGGCCGCACGCCGAATGCTCGTCAAAGCCACCCCAGGCACAATCTGCGCTGGCGCCGGCGATGAGCACTTCCGAGCAGAGCGCGCCTTTCAGCGACACGTCTTCCATGTCGTCCGCATCCGCGAAGACGATGAAGCGCTCGACAAGGGGCATGCGGGCGCGATTCTCCGCCAGCATCGGCAGGAACGTCTTGTCGGCGAGGATCACGCGATCCCCCGCGTGATTGATGATGTAGCAGAGCTGATCGGCGAACAGTCGCGGGTTCAGGGTGTGGCACACCGCACCGATCCCCATGATCGCATACCATGCCTCCAGGTGGCGCGCCGAATTCCAGGCCAGGGTCGCGACCCGGTCACCGGGCGCGATGCCCAGTTGAAGCAGGACATTCGACAGTTTTTTGGCGCGGCCGTGGATCTCGCGATATGTCGTGCGCACGATCGGGCCCCGTACGGAACGCGTCACGACCTCGCGATCGCCATGCCAGGCGCTGGCATGATCGAGAATCCTGTCCACCGTCAGCGGCCAATCCTGCATCAGGCCAAGCATGGGACTTCTCCCGCCAGCGCCGCCCGGGCGACCTCGTCGGCAGCGCGGGTGCGACCACCCATTGGCGACCCCGCGCTTCCCGCCGCCGCTGCCGCGCCAGCCCCCTCGACACCGGTGCCTCCCTCCAATTTTCGATCCCTCATCCAACCACCGACCGCAGGTTACTTAGCGCTTGCTTACCTAATGGGTAGGCGCTAGGAAATACGCTGTCAATTGCTCCCCAGGCTTGCCGCAGGTCGGAATTCGGCCGCGCGCCGCGTGCTCTGGGGCCGCGAAACAAGGCGATATTGCTGGGGGCCAGGCCCCCGCCAGAAGGAGGAAATGGTGGCGATTTGGTTGAAGCGAGGCGCATCGCAAAGCGCTCGGGCAGACGCTGACCGGACGGTGCGGGACACAGTCGAAGCTGTGCTCGCGGATGTCGAGGCGCGCGGCGATTCCGCCATCCGGGAGCTTTCGATCAAGTTCGACCGCTGGGACCGCGACAGCTACCGGCTTTCGGACCGGGAGATACAGGATTGTATCGATCAACTCCGGCCCCAGGATCTGCGCGACATCGAATTTGCGCAGACCCAGGTTCGGAACTTCGCACAGATCCAGCGGAGCAGCCTCACCGACGTCGAGGTCGAAACGCTGCCTGGCGTCGTTC